>USKR01000082.1 GCA_900555215.1 uncultured Ruminococcus sp. | reverse complement strand
CCCTGTCCCGGACTGTCTCCAGCATCTGACTGATCAGTTTCTCCTGTATCTCAACATTTTCCACCAGCACTTTTACCAGCTGGTTATTAAATGCTCCGCCCGAAAACGGAGTCAGAACCATGAAAGGTTCCGCCCCGTTGTTCCACGCTGTCTCCACCATCCACAGATCATCCTGAGGCGGAGGAACAAGATTCCCTTCAAAAGTAAATCCATAAGAAAATACAAGCAGTTCTTTCAAGGCCGGAAACGCCTGCCCCAGTATCTCCGGCTCGACAAACGGATAGGCATATCCGCCCACAGTCCCGCCCCCGGAGATATCCTCTTTTTCTCCCGGAGGAAGGATAAGGAGCGCCTGCCCCGGCACAAGGCTGTTTCTATCGGAAAGCTGGTTGTCATAGACAATCTTCCATACAGGCACTCCCGACTGCCGCGAGACTGCTTCCAGCGTATCGCCATTTTTCACCACATAGATCAAAAAAGTCACCCCCGTACAGAAAGCATATGCTCCTGCACAGGGGATTATGACTCCTGCATAAAAAGAGCAACACACTGGGATCCCCTGGACGCAAATACATGCTCAAACCTATCCCGGCTGTATACGCGCAGACCGGAAAGCGGATCAGCAATGGTTACCATGTCATTGCTGCAGCCGATCAGCACGGCGCCGTGATCGTTCCGGCTCCATTCTATCCACCTTCCGTCCGCTGTATACCATCCCTGCACTTCATCGCGTTCCGCCATCCCGATCGTCACCCAGACCAGGACCGGCGTGCCGTCTCTGACAAGTGCATACAACTCCGGAAGCGGCGTGCCGGTCAGGTCTTTTGCTCTGAGTGCGCTGTCCCGGTCTTCAAGGTACGCGTCTGCGGCAGACCGGATTGCTCCGGTTCCGCATATATAACCGGAAGCGGAAGGATCTCCCACAAAAAAATTATCCATGTCAGGGCCATACACTCTTCCGTCCGCCCCTTCATAAAACTCTGCCGGGATGACAGGCAGATATTCCGAAGCCATTGTCATTTTGTCCACACTGTATCCATAATAATTCAGCATCATAGTCAGAGCCGTGATCTCGCATCCCGTAGGAAGTTCAGGCATCTGCCGGATGATTTCAAACTCTGCCGGCTGTGCTCCTTTCCCTGAGAGTCCCGGCATCTGATCCGTTTCCTGTAATCCTGTCATATCCCGGGCAGATGCATAGCCGAATGTCCCATTCTGTCCGAACGGCAGAGGCTGCCAGAAGCTCCCCGCAAAATATAAGACTGCCGCAAGCATCAGACAGAGAAAAGCTGTTTTTTTCATAAAGGACCGCCTCCTTTATGTATTAGACGGTACACTTTTGAAAATCGCTGCAATGCACCTGCTTCTCTCCCTTTTCTTTCTCACGGTTATCCTATGAGCTGATACAAGCTGATTATGCCATAACAGAACTACCGGATAAACATTGCGTCGCCGAAGCTGAAGAATCGGTATCTCTCCCTGACAGCTTCCTCATACGCCGCGAGCACATGATCTCTCCCCGCCAGCGCTGATACGAGCATGACCAGCGTTGACTCCGGAAGGTGGAAATTTGTGATCAGGGCATCCAGTATCTTAAACTGATACCCCGGATAAATAAAGATATCCGTCCACCCGCTGCACGCCTTCAGCCTTCCGTTTTCGTCAGCCGCAGATTCGATCGTCCGGCAGCTCGTTGTCCCTACACAGATCACGCGCTTCCCGTTCTCTTTCGCACGGTTGATTTTCTCTGCCGCTGTCTCATCGATCATATAAAATTCAGAGTGCATGTGGTGATTCTCCACATCATCCACCTTGACCGGGCGGAATGTCCCCAGCCCTACATGGAGCGTCACATGGGCGATATCCACACCTTTATCCCTGATCTTCTCCAGAAGCTCCGGCGTGAAATGAAGCCCCGCCGTGGGAGCCGCCGCAGATCCCGGATGTTCCGCATACACCGTGTTGTACCTGTCCTTGTCTTTCAACTGGTGTGTGATATAAGGAGGGAGAGGCATCTGCCCGAGCCGGTCAAGGATCTCCTCAAAGATTCCATCATACTCAAAGCGGATCAGACGGTTTCCTTCATCCACAATATCCACGACCTCTCCAGTGAGAAGACCGTCGCCAAAACTGATCCTTGTTCCCGGCTTTGCCTTGCGCCCCGGCTTCACCAGAGTCTCCCACACATCATCCGCCCCCCGCTTTAAGAGGAGCACTTCGATCTTTGCCCCGGTCTCTTCCTTCGCGCCGATCAGACGAGCCGGGATCACTTTCGTATCATTGATGACAAGGCAGTCCCCAGGATCAAGATAGTTCACGATCTCCCGGAATACATGGTGCTCCGTCTCTCCGGTTTTCTTATCCAAAACAAGGAGCCTGGAAGAAGAACGGTCCTCAAGCGGATCCTGAGCGATCAATTCTTCCGGAAGATCATAATAAAAATCACTTGTTTTCACTCAATTTACCCTTTCTGTCTGACAATTCTACCCAACGGGGTCAGACCCCTTTTAAAAGGGGTCTGACCCCGTTCACACATTTTTCACATTTTACTGTCTCAATTCAATTCCCATCTCTTCAAGAGCACCCAGGATCTTCTTCATCGCAGAGGTCACATCCGCCTCTTCCAGTGTCCTGTCCTTTGCGCGGAATACGATCGAGTAAGCCACAGATTTGAATCCCTCCTTGATCTGCGCTCCCTCGTACAGGTCGAACAGACGGTAGCTCTCCAGGTGAGCGCCGCCCTTCTGCTCAATCACTTCCTCAATCTGTCCCACAAGGATACCTTTTGGAACGACCATGCTGATATCTCTTGTAACAGACGGATATTTCGCGATACCGGTATACTTTCTGTCAAATGTCGCATACGGCAGGATCTCCGGCATATCGATCACAGCAATATACGCCCGCTCCCCGATGCCGTATGTGTCAGCCACTTCCGGATGTACTTCTCCGAGATATCCTACGACCTTTCCTTCATAGATGATATTTGCCTGACGTCCCGGGTGAAGGTATGGCTTGCCTGCGCTGGGATCATATTTCTCCCTCTTCTTCATGCCGATCTTCTCAAAGAATTCTTCCACCACGCCTTTCATGGTAAAGAAATCTCCGCCTCCATACATTCCGAGAGTAAACTGCATCCTCTCCTCCGGGAGCTCTGTCAGCGGCAGCGCCTTCGGAAGATAGATGTTTCCGAGCTCATACAGACGCACATCCTTGTTTCTCCGGTTATAATTCGTAGCAAGGGATGTAAGTATTCCGTTCAGAGATGTTGTTCTCATAATGCTGTAATCCTCTCCCAGCGGGTTCATGATCTCTACCACATTACGCAGCGGAGAATCTGCCGGAATGAGCAATTTGTCAAACACTTTCGGGCTCTCAAAGGAATAGGTCATTCCCTGGCTGAAACCGCAGAATTCCGCGATGTCTCTCGCTGCCTGCTCGATCCTGAGCTTAAAAGAGAGCTTTCCTGTGGTTGACTCTCCCGAAGGAAGAGTGGTCGGAATATTGTCATATCCGTAGAATCTCGCCACCTCTTCAGCAAGATCCGCAAGACGGAATAAATCATGTCGGAAAGTCGGAGCGATCACTTCCTTTGTCTCTGCGTCATACTCAAGGTCAAGCATATTGAAATATCCGAGCATCTCCTCCTCAGAGATATCTGTGCCCAGCAGCTCATTGATCTTGCCCGCATCGAACGGTACTCTTACAGGCTCTTTCTTCTTTCCATACACATCCACGGTACCGCCGACCACTTCTCCGGCTCCCATCTCTTCCACGAGCTGGCACGCGCGGTCAATCGCTGCCTGCGCATTGTTAGGATCAAGTCCTTTCTCAAATTTTGCGGAGGCATCTGTCCTCAGACCGATCCTCTTACTGGACTTACGGATATTCACTCCGTCAAAGCAGGCTGCCTCGAACAGCATAGTCTTTACGTCATCAGTAATCATCGAGTTCTCGCCGCCCATGATCCCGGCAATGCCTATCTCTTTCTCGCCATCGCAGATCATCAGCACATCTTCATCCATTGTCCTCTCCTGACCGTCCAGGGTGGTAAATTTATCTCCGTTCTTGGCAGTCTTTACAATGATCTGCCTTCCGGAAATGGTATCCAGGTCATAGGCATGCATAGGCTGCCCATATTCTTCCATCACATAGTTTGTGATATCCACAAGGTTGTTTATCGGACGGATTCCCACGGATGCAAGCCTTCTCTGCATCCATTTCGGAGACGGACCAATCTTGATGTTCTTAACCACTCTTGCACAGTAGCGCGGACAGAGATCTGTATTTTCCACTGACACTTTGATATAGTCATTAACATCTTCATTATTTCCCGTCGGAGTGACCACCGGTGGATGGAATTCCTTGCGGAATGTAGCCGCCGCTTCTCTGGCAATCCCGACAACACTGAAGCAGTCCACACGGTTTGACGTGATCTCATACTCAAAAATGGCGTCGTCCAGGCCCAGCGCCTTAATCGCGCTCTCACCTGCCACTGCGTCCTCCGGGAAAATGTAAATTCCGTATTCCGGCGCTTCGGGATACATCTCACGGCTGGATCCCATCTCTTCAATAGAGCACATCATACCGGCGCTCTCCACGCCGCGCAGTTTTCCTTTTTTGATCTTAATGCCGCCTTCGACTTTCTGTCCCGGCTCATGTCCTCCCGCAACGCGGCCTCCGTCCAGAACGACCGGAACTTTATCTCCCTCTTTTACATTCGGCGCTCCTGTCACGATCTGAATCGTCTCTGTGCCGATATTCACCTGACAGATGATCAGCTTATCTGCATCCGGATGCTTCTCGATCTTATCGATCTGACCGATTACGATCTTGTCCAGATCTGCATCCAGTTTCTCATATCCCTCAACCTTTGTCCCGGACAGTGTCATTGCGTCTGTATATTCCTGCGCAGTCACGTCAAGGTCCGGAACATATGCCTTTATCCATGATAATGAAGTATTCATATCTCTAACCTTTCCTTCCTTCTATTTACAAAATCGTTGTCCTAAAACTGTTTCAGGAACCGTATGTCATTCTCATACAGCAGCCGCATATCATCGATCTCATATTTCAAAAGCGCAATACGCTCAAGTCCCACACCGAAAGCAAATCCGCCGTATACCTCGGGATCGATGCCGCACATTTCGAGCACATGCGGGTGTACCATGCCGCAGCCGAGGATTTCGATCCATCCGGAGCCTTTGCAGAAACGGCATCCCTTGCCGCCGCACTTAAAGCAGCTTACATCCACCTCTGCGCTTGGCTCTGTGAACGGGAAATGATGGGGACGGAATTTAGTCTTTGTCTCAGGTCCGAACAGCTCTTTTGCAAATACTTCCAATGTTCCTTTCAGGTCGGCAAAGGAAATATTCTTGTCAATGACAAGTCCTTCGATCTGATGGAAGGACGGCGAATGCGTAGCGTCCACCTCGTCGGAGCGGAACACACGCCCGGGCGCGATCATTCGGATCGGCAGTTTGCCCTGCTCCATCACGCGGGCCTGTACAGGTGAGGTCTGGGTGCGCAGTACGATATCTTTGTTAATGTAGAACGTATCCTGCTCATCCTTTGCCGGATGGTCTGCCGGGATGTTCAGCTTCTCAAAGTTGTACTCATCGTACTCGACCTCAGGTCCTTCAACAACCTCGTATCCCATGCCCACAAAGATCCGCTCTACTTCCTCGAGGGCAATGGTATTCGGGTGTCTGTGTCCCATAATATTTTTCTTTGAGGGGAGAGTCACGTCAATGACCTCCTCTTTCATCTTCTGTTCCCGGATTGCTCTTTCCATTTTAGTCTTCGATTCTTCCAGGAGCGCTTCAATGGCAGCTCTCGTGTCATTGACCATCTGACCGACTTTCGGTCTGTCTTCCGGAGCCACATCTTTCATTCCTTTTAACACTGCCGTCAGTTCACCTTTTTTCCCAAGGTATCTGACGCGCACGTCATTGAGTTTCTCCGGGGCGTCTGCCGCCTGTATCCGGGCGACTGCCTCCGCCTTGATCTGTTCCAGTTTTTCTTTCATCTTTCCTTTTACTCCTTTCCCGTATAACTCCCATCTGTCTGTACTTACACATCCGCCGCTCTGCATGCTGCCAAGCCATGCAGGCCCGGGCACTTCTGCTGCCGGGTATTTCCACTACTGGGCACTTCTGCCGCCGGATAGTTCCGCTGCCGGGCACTTCCGCGCCGCGGGCACGGCTGCCTGCGCATACCCGGTACACATTACCATCCACCACAGCGTATGGC
>USKR01000081.1 GCA_900555215.1 uncultured Ruminococcus sp. | reverse complement strand
TGCAGCGTGACAGCCAGACCGGGAAGCGGCCGGCTGTTGCGGTCCGGGCGGAGATTTTCACAGGAAAACTCCGCCCGATGTTTTTCAGGCTGAAAGGATGCTTTGCTGGAAATCCGCAGAGCATCCGCATGTATAAGGGGAGAGCGTCATGCTTGATTTCAGGATGGAAACATTTCTGGCTGTCTGCCAGTGTATGAATTTCACAAGAGCGTCAGAACAACTGAATATCACCCAGCCCGCTGTGTCCCAGCATATCCGTTTTCTGGAAAAGCACTATAATACAAAGCTGTTCCGCTATGAAGGAAAGAAGCTGAGGCTGACAGGCGCGGGGGAGATCCTTCGCAATGCTTCTCTGACGATGATGCATGATGAGATCTCCATGCAGAGCGAGATGCAGAAGTCAGAGGAAGCGGAGGAGATCCGTTTCGGAGCGACCCGGACGGTAGGAGATACGCTGATGGGAGGCATCCTGGAGAAATATCTCCGGGAATATCCGGATGCAGATATCCATATGGTCGTGGAAAATACCCGGGAGCTTCTGGAACGGCTGGATGACGGAAGGATTGACTTTGCTCTGGTGGAGGGATTTTTCAAGAAGAGTGAATATGATTATCAGAAGTATTCGGAAGAAAATTATATTGCTGTGTGCAGCCCGGATTATCAGTTCAGGGGAAACCCGGACAGAATCGAGAATCTTTTTCAAGAACGTCTGCTTTTGAGGGAGGAAGGCTCCGGGACGAGAGAGGTGCTGGAGCGTTATCTTGACTCGCAGAACCTGAGTCTGTCGGACTTTGAGAGGACTATGGAGGCGGGAAGCCTGCACACGATCAAAGAGTTGACAAAATCCGGGTGCGGTATTACATTTTTATATGAAGCTGCGGTCCGGGAAGAACTGAAGACCGGCGCACTTGTGAGGATCCCGCTGAAGGATTTCCGGGTATCCCATGAATTTACATTTATCTGGAGAAGGGGAAGCATCTATGCGGACCGGTACCGCGAGATCTTCCGGAGATTTTCCATATAGCAGACTTAAAGAAAAGGAAGTGAGATCCTACGATGCTGAAAGTAGAACATTTATCATATGATGTGGTGGAAGAAGGCAGACAGTCAGAAATATTGTCTGACGTAAGCTTCACGGTTAATGATGGCGAGATGCTTGTGATCACAGGACCGAACGGAGGCGGGAAATCCACCCTTGCTAAACTTCTGATGGGGATCAATAAGGCGACAGCCGGGAAGATCTGGCTGAACGGGCAGGATATCACGGATTATACGATTGACGAGAGGGCGAAGGCAGGCATGGGATTTGCGTTCCAGCAGCCGCCGCGCTTTAAAGGTATGACCGTGCGCCGGCTCTTATCTCTGGCAGCGGGGAAACCGCTGGATGAGAAAACATGCTGTGCCCTTCTGAGCAGTGTGGGACTGTGCGCTATGGAATATATTGACAGGGAGGCGGACGCCACGCTTTCAGGCGGTGAGATGAAGCGGATTGAGATCGCGACTGTGCTTGCAAAACATCATGACTTGTGTGTGTTTGACGAGCCGGAAGCGGGGATCGATCTGTGGAGTTTTTCCATGCTGATCAAGCGGTTTGAACAGATCCACAGGGAGAAGAAGGAGAGTCTGATCCTGATTTCCCATCAGGAGAGAATCATTCAGATGGCGGACCGCATTATGGTCATCTCTGACGGAAAGGCAGAGTCCATCGGCGAGGCGAAAGAGATTATGCCAACACTGTTCGGACAGGAACTGGATTCCTGTGAGTGCAGGAGACAAAAAGGAGGTGAACTCTATGGAGTCCAATAAGAAGATCGATCTGGATAGGGTCACCCGGGATGTGCTGAAGATGATCGACTCCTATGGGTTTAAACAGGAGGGCGCATATAATCTGCGGCTGAATGGAATGGCAGTGTGCCACGGCGACAGCCGCCATATCAATATCGTGAAAAAAGAAGATAAGCCGGGCATTGATATCCATATCAGCGGCGAGGCGAAGAACGAGCAGGTGCATATTCCGGTCGTGATGTCCAAAGAGGGCGTGGATATCGTTTACAATGATTTCTACATTGAAGACGGGGCAGACGTGACGATCATCGCGGGCTGCGGCATCCACGGAGAAGGATGCTCTGAGACACGCCATGACGGCATCCATGCATTTCATGTGGGAAAGGGATGCAATGTCAAATATGTAGAGAATCATTACGCGGAAGGGAACGGCACCGGGCAGAAGGTCCTGAACCCCGTGACAAAGATCTACGTGGGTGAGGATTCCGTGTTTACCCTGGAGACCACACAGATCCGCGGGGTGGATTCCACAGAACGAGAGAATTATATTGAGCTTGCAGACAATGCCAAGCTTTTTGTAACAGAGAAGCTGATGACAGATGAAGGTCAGACCGCAGTCTCCAATATGGATGTGGAGTTAAACGGCGAGAACAGCTCTGCAAGGATCGTGTCCCGGTCCGTAGGCAAAGGGACTTCCAAGCAGGTGTTCCATCCCAGGGCGATCGGCAATAACCAGTGCCACGCCCATATCCAGTGTGATTCTATTATCATGGACAATGCAGAGATCAGCTCTATCCCTGAGATCGACGCAAGACATGTGGACGCGCAGATCATCCATGAAGCGGCAATTGGAAGGATCAATGACGAACAGCTTGTGAAGCTCCGCACTTTCGGAATGAGTGAGGAAGAGGCTGAGGGAGTGATCATCGAGAGCTTCCTGAAATAGAGGACGCGGAGTTACTTTTTTAACGGATATTATTCAGCGCTCCTGTCCGTCACCTCTTTAAAACATGTGACGGACAGGAGCGCTGTTGTTTTATGTCATCAGTTCTCTTTTGCCCATCCATAGGCATATTTTACCGCTTTGTTCCATCCTTTGATACGGGCGGACCGGTCTTCTTCGCTGATGGAAGGAGTAAAAGTGCGGTCGACTGCCCAGTTCTTGACCACTTCGTCCTTGTTCTTCCAATAACCGACGGCAAGCCCTGCCAGATAGGCGGCGCCCATAGCCGTAGTCTCCACGCAGACAGGGCGGTTTACAGGCGCGTTTATGATATCAGCCTGTGTCTGCATGAGGAAGTTGTTCGCGCTGGCGCCTCCGTCAGCCTTGAGGGAAGCCAGTTCGATCCCGGAGTCAGCCTTCATGGCAGCAAGCACGTCGTTTACCTGATAGGCGAGGGATTCCAGTGTAGCGCGGATGATGTGATATTTATTTACGCCGCGGGTAATGCCTACGATCGTGCCCCGGGCGTACTGATCCCAGTGGGGAGCTCCAAGCCCTGTAAATGCAGGCACCACGTAACAGCCGTTAGTGTCTTTGACCTTTGAAGCCATATATTCGGAGTCAGCCGCAGAGTCTATGAGACGCATCTCATCCCGAAGCCACTGGATCGCCGCGCCTGCCACGAAGATCGATCCCTCCAGCGCATAGGTGACCTTCCCGTCCAGTCCCCAGGCGATGGTTGTCACAAGACCGTTCTCAGAGAAGACCGGCGTTTCCCCTGTATTCATAAGGAGGAAACAGCCTGTGCCGTAAGTGTTCTTTGCCTCTCCGGGCAGAAAACAGGTCTGCCCGAAGAGAGCAGCCTGCTGGTCTCCGGCAGCCCCGGCGATGGGGATGCTGCCGCCCAGGAATGAAGGATCCGCTTCCCCGTAGACGCAGCTTGACGGTTTGGCCTCCGGCAGCATGCATTTCGGGATATCAAGTTCTCTGAGGATCTCGTCATCCCACTCAAGCGTATTGATGTTGAAGAGCATCGTGCGGGAGGCATTCGAGTAGTCAGTTACATGCACAGCTCCTTTTGTGAGCTTCCAGATGAGCCAGGTCTCCACTGTCCCGAAAAGAATCTCTCCCCGCTCGGCCCGTTCCCTTACACCGGGTACATTGTCCAGGATCCATTTTATCTTTGTCCCGGAGAAATATGCATCGATGACAAGACCGGTCTTCTGCCGGAACTTCTCCGTAAGTCCCCTTTCTTTTAAGAAATCGCAGTATTCGGAAGTCCTGCGGCACTGCCAGACAATGGCGTGGTACACGGGTTCGCCGGTATTTCGGTCCCAGACGATGGCAGTCTCCCGCTGGTTCGTGATCCCGATGGCGGCAATATCCGCGGCTGCCGCGCCAATTTTGTTCATCGCCTCCACCGCCACGCCGAGCTGGCTCGCCCAGATCTCGTCCGCGTCATGCTCGACCCATCCGGGCTGCGGAAAGTACTGGGTAAATTCTCTCTGTGCCACGCTGCACATTTTCCCTGTTTTGTCAAACAGGATACATCGGTTGCTGGTCGTGCCTGCGTCCAGCGCCATGATATATTTCGGCATATGAGTTCCTCCTTCCTGAACCAAGCCGGATCTGGTTATTTACATACATCGATCCATTCTTTCGCATGTGCGTACTCTTCCAGCTCTTCGCATGTCAGCTCCACTGCGGAATTTCCGCTGCCTGCGGCCGGGAATACAGTCTCAAACCGTTTCATGGAGACGTCAAGATATACAGCGGTGCTTTCCGGGTTTCCGAAAGGGCAGACCCCGCCGATGGCGTGGCCGGTCAGGGTCTCCACATCCTCAGGGGCCAGCATCTTTGCCTTCATTCCGAAGAACTGCTTGAACTTGCTGTTGTCGATCTTCATATCCCCGGCGGTTACGATCAGTATCGCCGCATCCTTTTCCTTCGTATAAAATGACAGTGTTTTGGCGATGCGCGCCGGTTCTACGCCGACTGCCTGCGCCGCCAGTTCTACAGTGGCGCTGGAGACCGGGAATTCCAGGATCTCCTTGTCAATGCTATTTTCTTTAAAATAATTCCTTACGATTTCAACTGACATAATGAAAATGACCTTCCTTTCTGATAGCTGCCGGGCAGGGCATGCCCGGATATAAGAAGATTATAGCAGTTTCAGAAAGGTTCGGAAACTGTAAAATCATTTCACTTAATCAATTATCAGGTCCTCAGCGCTGGTTTTTTGCTTTGCAGATCAGCTGTGTCATCGTTCCCATAGGGCAGCAGACACACCAGCTGCGGGGCTTGAACAGTATCATGGTGATCAGGCCGAGCACTGTGGAAGTAAGCATTACGCTGTAAAAACCAAAAGCAAACTGAGCCGCGCCCGTATGGAAGATCGTGCCATGATAAGCCCACTGCCACGGCACTTTAAAAGTCCACAGAAGCGTCACAGCCTGTTTCAGATCCTGAGCGCCTGAAAATACCAGATAAGTATTCCAGAGCATCAGGAAGAACATTGCAAAAAAGAAAATTAAAAATCCATAACGAAACCATTTGCTTTTCATCCATCTGGGAATATCCTTTTTCCGGGAAAGGCCAAAGCGGCCGCCCAACAGTCCGAATAACTGTCCTCTGCCGCAGTAACGGTTACAATATCCTTTTGTCCCCTTTGCAAGAGAAATAATCAGGGGCACAAAGAAGCAGATCAGGCCCAGCCATGCGAACAGGATGTTGAAGAATCCTAATATTAAATAAGTAAGAGAAAATATCCACAGATAATCATACCAGTGCTTTTTCATGCTTCCACCTCCCTGATTATGATCACGCTGGCAGGACATTCTTTTGCGCATTTCCCGCATCCGACACATTTTGTCATGTCCACTTCAGCCATGATGCCGTTCATAATCTGAATTGCTCCCAGCGGACATACCTTCACACAACAGCCGCAGGCCACGCAGTCTGACTGCTGAACAAACGCTTTTCGTTTCTTTTTGATTTTATTCATAGTTGTTTCCCTCCTGATTCATCAGCGCTATTATACGATAAAGGCTGTTTCGATTCTGTGATTATATCACCGAACAGTGAGCGTTTTCCGCAAAGACTAAAATCCACTGGCGGATTAAGAAGCCGGAAGAAACGATCGCCAGAGCAGTGGAAGAGGATGTGACGGTCGTGCGCCAGTGGCTGAAATCCGCGAAATAAGAGGGACTCAACCACTGGTATGGTTACTTTTGAAGGTGTCTGCTGTATACTGAAAGAACAGGATAACGAGGTATTTGTCTAATAAGTACACCCGGGACAGATACCTCGAACATTTATACAGGAGGCGGGAATATGGATCAGAAGCAAACAGGCAGATTTATCGCAGAGAGAAGACGGGAACTGGGTCTCACACAGAAAGAACTTGCAGAGAAGCTGGGGATCACAGACCGGGCAGTGTCCAAGTGGGAGAATGGGGGTTCACTTAGATAAAGATACCACATCAATCCCACGCTGACTTTTGCTCAACCGATACAGCCGGAGGGCTGGATAACAAGAAAA
>USKR01000080.1 GCA_900555215.1 uncultured Ruminococcus sp. | reverse complement strand
GAGCGTTATTTTAATTTCTTTATACGTTGAAGCATCCTCCTCCGATAAATTCTCTCAGCAGAGAATTTGTAGGAATATATTCACTTCCGATCCCCACAAAATAATCGAAAAATTTCAGCAGTCTTTTCGCCTCCAGATATTCCTCCGAATCTTTGTCCACACCGAACAACAATGGTTCTACATACTGTTTGAGCACAGCGAGTTCATAAAGCAGGGAGGAATTAAACATCACATCAGCCTGCTCCTGGAAAGGAAAGATATTTTCCTCTTCCCCTCTTCTCACAGAAGACCACATAGCGATTGTCTTCGAAGCGGAAGCGCCCCTCGTGCGGGCGTCCCGGACAATCCGCCGGATCAGCCTTCCATCCGTGCTGGGGATCCGGTTATGTTCATCAATATTAAGCTGAGTCAGCGCGCTGATATAGATCCTGAATTTATTCTCATCATCCATCAGCTCTGTAAGTTTCGGATTCAGACAGTGGATGCCCTCTATGACGAGGATATCCTGTGGTCCGAGTTTCTTCGGGCGGTTCTCGTATTTCCTCTTTCCCGTCTTAAAATCGAAGATTGGAAGGTAAACCTCTCTGCCCGCCAGCAGAGCTTTCATATCTTCATTAAATTTCGCAATATCAATAGCTTCCAGACATTCAAAATTATAATTACCGTCCTTATCCTTCGGCGTATGTTCCCTGTCCACAAAATAATTGTCAACCGCGATCGGATGAGGTCTCATTCCATTTACACGCAACTGTATGGAAAGCCGGTGCGAAAAAGTAGTCTTTCCCGACGAGGAAGGTCCTGCGATCAGAACAAATTTCACATTTCCTCTCTCAGCGATCTTCTTGGCAATCTCCCCGATCTGACGCTCCTGGTGAGCTTCCTGGACGAGCACCACTTCTCTCATATCATTCTTTGTGATCATATCATTCAGCGCGCCCACAGTCTCTATATCCTGACAATCACCCCAGAGCACGGATTCTTTAAGCACGTTGAAGAGCTTGGGGCTCGGCTTAAATTCCGGCACTTCCTCGGGATTTTCCCTGACCGGCATCTGTATCACAAATCCTGCGTCATACAGATGAAGGGAAAAATATTTCAGGCATCCCGCGTCAGGAACCATATAACCATAATAGTAGTCTTCAAATTCATTGATACTGTATATATTGACCTTTGACACACGCCTGTACTCAAACAGCCGTTCCTTATCATACATGCCATGTCTGTGGAACATTTCTACAGCATCGTACGTATGGACGCTGCGCTTTCCGATAATGATCTTTTCGGCAGAAAGCTCTCTCATTCGGGCAGATACTTTCTCCAGAAATTCTTCCGTCAGCTCAACTCCGCCTTCCACTGTGCAGTAATATCCTTTATCCACGGAAAAATGAATCCGCACCCTTTCGATCCTGTCATGTCCCGCCACATCATGGACAGCTTTGACCAGGAGGAAGCACATACTCCTTTTGTATGCCTCATGACCGATAGGATCCCCCGTAGTGACAAACCGGAGCTCACAGTCCTTTTCCACTCTCTTACGCAGCTCCTGCAAATGGTTGCCTCCTGCAAAAGCAAGCACGATCTGGTGTTTATAATACGGTTGGAATTCCTCGGCAATATCCTGATAAGATGTCCCCGCGTCGTACTCTCTCGTCTCCCCGTTGATGCGTACCATGCATTTTCGACTTTTCAACTTTGCTCCTCCTTATTTTTTATACGACCTGAAATGGATGGATCACAGGAGTCGTCATGACATCAAGTACAGGCAGCTTATCTGTCAGGAAGTTCCTCATATCATCGATAAAAATATATTCCGTTCCATAGTGCCCCGCGTCAATGACTGCAAGCCCCTGCTCCACGGCGTCCAGCCCGTCATGGTGTCCGATATCCCCTGTCACAAGGACATCTGCCCCTTTTGCAATTGCAGCGGCAACGGCAGTCTTCCCCGATCCCGGGGAAATGGCAAGCCTGGAGACCTCTGCCTGCATATCCCCGAATACTTTCAGGCTTCCCAGATTCAGTCTATGCTTCACATAGACACAGCATTCCTCCAGAGTCATGGGCTTTTCAAGCGCACCCACTCTGCCGATTCCTTCCGGCCTGCCTTCCTTTTCCATTGTAACATCCAGGACCTCCGGATCACGGATGCCCAGGATCTTCTCCGAAAGCTCTGCCATGCCAAGCACATCATAATTCGTGTGCATCGCATAATAAGAGATATCATTTTGGATAAGCTTTACGATCCTTCTGCTTATGAAATCTTCATCCGTTATTTTTTTCAACGGCGAGAAGATCAGCGGGTGATGCGTGATGAGCATATCTGCTCCCGCCTCTATCGCGCGGTCTATGACAGCGTCCACAGCATCCAAGGCAATATATACCCTCTCCACTTCTTTTTCCGCCCTCCCCGCAAGCAGGCCCACATTGTCAAAATCCAGTGCAGCCTCTCTCGGATAAGCAGCCTCTATCACCTGTACGATCTCTTTACACAGCATAATACACCAGCCCTTTCTCTGCTTTTCTGATCTCTTTTTCCAGTTCCATCTTTCTTGCGGCTATCCTCGGGGAATCCTGTCCCGCAAGCTCAGATAATATCTTCCGTTTTATATGTATCTCGCGCTCCAGGTACTGTCTGAGCACAGGATTTTTATCCTTCAGAAGACATTTCCCATACAACAGCTCTGTCTCATCCCAGTCAGTTTTCCTGATATCCGCGCCTGGCGCCCCGCTTTCTCTTAAGGAAGAAATTTTACTTCCCGGGCAGGCAGCCTTCATCATAGGATAGTATTTTCCATCCTCTTCCACCATATCTTCCTTAATAAACAAAAAACCTTCCTCTAAAAGAAAGGCTCTCACTTTTTCAATCTCTGACTGAGGCTGGAGGATACATTCTTTAAGTGTTCTGACTATACTTCTCCCCTCCCTGAGGATACGGACTGTCAGCCCTCCGCCCATGCCGGCGATCACAGCACAGTCAGCTTCTCCGGGCTTGAGCGCTGCAAATCCATCCGACAGCCTTGTGCAGATATGGTCTTTAAGACCGTGTTCTCTTATATTCTCCTCCGCTCTTTCAAGGGGACCCGGATTCACATCCATTGCCACTGCCCCTCTGATCCGCCCGCTCTCCGTAAGCCAGATCGGGATATACGCATGGTCCGTACCGATATCCGCCAGTACAGACCCGGCGGTCACGAGTCCTGCGACCGCCTGAAGTCTCTTTGATAATTCCATAATTCCCTCTTCGCATTACTTTCATCGCAGGACTGTTAATCCAGATAGTCTCTTAATTTTCTGCTCCTGCTCGGATGACGGAGTTTTCTGAGCGCTTTCGCCTCAATCTGACGGATACGCTCCCTTGTCACATCAAACTCCTTGCCGACCTCCTCCAATGTACGGGCTCGTCCGTCATTCATCCCGAAGCGAAGACGAAGGACTTTCTGCTCTCTCTCTGTAAGAGTATCAAGCACCTCGTCAAGCTGCTCTTTTAAAAGCGTCTGGGCAGCCGCCTCTGCCGGCACAGGTACATTGTCATCCTGGATAAAATCTCCCAGATGGCTGTCCTCCTCCTCGCCGATCGGAGTCTCCAGCGATACCGGCTCCTGAGAGATTTTAAGGATCTCACGAACTCGTTCCACAGGCATGTCCAGTTCCTTTGCAATCTCTTCCGGCAGCGGTTCCCTCCCCAGTTCCTGGAGAAGCTGGCGGGACACACGGATCAGCTTATTGATCGTTTCTACCATATGCACCGGGATACGGATCGTTCTCGCCTGGTCAGCGATAGCCCTTGTGATTGCCTGACGGATCCACCATGTAGCATAAGTACTGAATTTGTATCCTTTATGATAATCAAACTTTTCAACCGCCTTGATCAGGCCAAGATTTCCCTCCTGAATCAGGTCGAGAAAAAGCATGCCTCGTCCCACATATCTTTTTGCAATACTGACGACAAGACGAAGGTTTGCCTCCGCAAGTTCTTTTTTCGCCTCCTCGTCTCCTTCTTCCATCCTTTTTGCAAGCTCGATCTCCCTCTCTGCATTCAGAAGGGGGACTTTACCGATCTCTTTCAGATACATACGCACCGGATCCTCGATGCTCACGCCTTCCGGTACTGACAGGTCGATATTCTCCATATCCACCTCGTCTTCATCGGATATAATGTCATCGATGTCCACGTCCGTATCATCTGAATCGACACTGATCCGGAGTACATCAATATTATTTGCCTCCAGATAGTCGAATACTTTCTCCATCTGATCGGGACTCAATTCTATGTCTGCAAAGAAATCGTTGATCTCCTGAACTTCCAGCACGCTTTTTTTCTTTTTCCCGAGTGCTACGAGTTCCTTCATTCTTTCCAGAAATTTCTGTGTGTTTTCTTCCATGTGTCCATCCTTCCTTCGCCGGCGCGGGAGCGCGGGCTATCTTGTTTTATTTTATCCTTAATCAATAGAAATATGCAGTGCCCTGAGGTCCTCCAGCTTTCGTTTTTCTTCCATCAGGCGCTGTAATCCCGCCATATCTGACGGATTCAGTTCTGATGACTTCACATCAATGCTGTGGGCTTTGACCCTGAGTATGATATCTTTGAGCGCCTGTTCCTCTTCTTCTTTTGAATTCAGCTGACGTATCTTCGTGTGAAAGAGGGAGGCAGCCTCCCTGTGCTCCTCTTCCTCTGTAAAATGATCCAGTATCTTTGCCGGGTTCAGACCCCCGTTTTCATGCTGTTCATACAAAAGCTCCGCAACTGTGCGGTATATTCCCCCGGTAAAATCATCCGGGCTGATCAGGCTGCTGATAGTCCTGTACAGCTTTTCATTCTCGATCATCCAGGTCAGGAGCGCTTTCTGGGATGTCAGGATACCGTCCTCCTTTGGTTTTGAGGCGCCCTCCGCCCGTTTCGGACGGCTGACAGGTCTCGCCATCCCTGCGCTGACCGCAGTCTTTGCAACCAGTTTTTCGAGACTCTCCCTGCTCACTTTATAAGCAGCGGACACAGCTTCTATGTAATTATTGCGCTCAAGCTCATCCTCAAAGTTTAACAGGCGTCTCGCTGTCTCCCTGAAGAACTCTGTCTTTCCTTCCGGGGATGCCATGTCATATTCCCTTTCCAGCATCTCAAGACTGAACATGAATCCATTCCTTGCGTTTTGAATCCTCTTTTCATATTCTTCCGCTCCCAGATTCTTGATGAATTCATCCGGATCCTTGTAAGGATCCATGCGTTTCACCTTTGCTGATATCCCCGCTTCCCTCAAAATCGGTACCGCGCGCAGAGCTGCGCGCGTGCCCGCATCATCGCTGTCATATGTCAGATATACTTCCTGCACATACCTCTTGATCAGGGAAGCATGTCCTGATGTGAGAGCCGTTCCAAGCGATGCAACCGCATTCGTAAATCCCGCCTGATGCAGAGAGATCACATCCATATACCCCTCGCACAGGAGAAAATAGGGCTTTCTTGACGTCCTCGCCCTGTTCAGCCCGTACAGGTTCCGGCTCTTGTCAAAAGCCGGTGTCTCCGGGGAATTCAGATATTTAGGTTTTGCATCACCCATAACGCGTCCGCCGAAGCCAATAACCCGGCTGTTCACATCCATGATCGGGAAAATGACCCTGTTCCAGAACTTGTCATACACTCCGTGCCGCTCGTCCGTATTCACCAGTCCCGCCTGCCGGATCAGTTCCTCGCTGTATCCTTTTCCGCGAAGATACTTGTACAGGTCGTCACTGTATTTATTCGAATACCCCAGGCCGAACGCAGCCCTCTGTCCTTCAAATATGTATACGCCTGCGTCCCTCTATCGGACTTCAGCTGGGCGTAAAAATATTTTGCGGCTGTCTTGTTCACTTCAAGGATCGATGTCTTCAGGTCTGCCTTTGCCTTTGCCTCTTTTGAGTATTCCGCCTCCGGGAGTTCGATCCCCGCTCTGTCCGCTAAGAACTTCACCGCTTCCACAAACGAAAAATTTTCATATTCCATCAGGAACGTATATACATTTCCGCCCGCCCCGCAGCCGAAACAGTAGTACATCTGCTTCTGCCTGCTCACAGAAAACGAGGGCGATTTTTCGTTGTGAAAGGGGCACAGCCCAAAATAAGAGCTGCCTTTTTTCTGCAGCCGGACATATCCGGATATCACATCTACTATATCATTTCTTGTCCTTATCTCTTCGATCAGCTCATCTGGATAGTACATGCTTTCCCTCCATAAAGAATACCCTATAATATATATTCGACAAAAGTTTTTTCTTTCCTTTAATTTTTTAAATTTTTCACCGCCTCATACTTTCCACGCTTCCGGGACAAACAGGTCCTGGGATTTCTTCACTGCATAAGGGTCTGTCATCCCTGCTATGTAATCACAGACGATCTGTTCTCTGCAC
>USKR01000079.1 GCA_900555215.1 uncultured Ruminococcus sp. | reverse complement strand
TATGCCGGTGAGAAATACGGAGTGGAGATTGACAGGGAGCAGGCGGCTCTGGAATTATACAAGGGAAGGCTGACTACGGACCCGGACAGGCATTCCGGGGAGGGGATTTTCTTTGTGTCGAAGATGCTCTCTGAATTCGCCGTCTGGTCGGAGAATACGGTTTATTCATATCGTTGCGGCGACAGAGACCGGTTCGTCCGGTCCCATCTGATCTCTTATTATACACAGCTGGAGGGGATAGGAACTATGGCAGTGATGAAGCTGGAGAATGAGTCAAAGAGGACGTCAAGGGAAGTGTTCGATGAGTTCGCGCCGTTGGAGGAGGGCTTTGTCAGGACGCTGATCCCGATGAAAGATATGTGCCCCCTGGGGGACCCGGTGGCAAGGTCGCAGGCAAGGCGGATCCTGCGAAGGCTGGATGAGTTCCGTGAGATCATATTTGATTTCCGCGGGATCGGGTTTATGGGGCAGGGATTTGCGGATGAGGTATTCCGCGTGTTCCAGAACATGCATCCGGATATCAAGCTGACTGTGATCAATGCGAATGCATCCGTATTAGGGATGATACGGCATGTGAAGCGGGAGGAAAAACCCGCAGGCTAATACTGGCAAACGAAACGAGTCTTCAGAAGGGGGCTCGTTTTTTCTATAATAGAAGCAGAAAAACAGGAGGAAAAGAAAAATGAGCAAGAAAGTATTGATCATATCAGGAAGTCCGAGGAAAGGAGGAAATTCGGATATTCTCTGCGACCGTTTGCGGGAAGGCGCGGAAGCGGCGGGGAATACAGTGGAAAAGGTATTTCTCCGATCCTTAAAGATCGGTCCCTGCATGGCATGTTACGGATGCAGGGGGAAAGGCGTCTGTGTCCAGAAGGACGATATGGAAGAACTGCTGGATCAGATGGTGAAGGCAGATGTCCTTGTCCTCGCAACACCGGTCTACTTCTATTCCATGGACGGCCAGCTGAAGACGATGATCGACCGGACGCTGCCACGCTATACGGAGATCAGGGATAAGGATGTATATTTTATCGCCACAGCCGCGGCAGGAAGACGTTCCATGGAGAGAACCATGGATGCGCTCCGGGGCTTTACGGACTGTCTTCCGGGAGCGGTCGTAAAAGGCGAGATCTACGGAGAAGGCGTGTATCAGAAGGGAGAAGTAGAAAACACTCCGGCGTATACAGAGGCATTTGAAGCAGGAAAAGCAGTCAGATAAATATTATAAGATAGAAAGAGGCGCACAGAATGAAAACAAGAATTTTAGGAAAAGATCTGGAGGTGTCCGCAGTCGGCCTGGGATGTATGGGCATGAGCCATGCATATGGCCCGGCGTCGGATAAAAAGGAGATGACAGAACTACTCTCCGAAGCTGTGGATAAAGGCTATGCGTTCTTTGACACCGCGGAAGTCTACGGCACACCCGAGAATCCGCATGACAACGAGGAACTTCTGGGAGAAGCATTGAAACCGTACCGGGACAGAATTGTTCTGGCATCCAAGTGCGGGATCCGGTTTGACGAGAATTCCACAGAGACCAATAAGCCTCTGATCCCGGACGGCAGGCCGGAGACCATCAAAAAGTCCGTGGAAGGCTCGCTGAAACGGCTTCAGACAGATCATCTGGATCTGTATTATATCCACAGGATCGACCGGAATGTCCCCATAGAGGAGACCGCGGGAGCCATGAAAGAGCTGATCGAAGCGGGCAAGATCACCCACTGGGGCATCTCGGAAGCGGATGAAGCCACGCTGAGAAAGGCTCATGCAGTCTGCCCGGTCACGGCAGTGCAGAACCGGTATTCCATGATGTACAGAGATTATGAAGCGCTCTTCCCGGTGCTGGAGGAACTTCAGATCGGATTCGTTGCATTTTCCCCGCTGGCGAACGGGTTCCTGTCTGCAAAGTATAACAAGGATTCCAGATTCGACGCAGGGACAGACTACCGCGGCGTGATGCCGCAGTTCTCCCCAGAGGGAATGGATAAGAACAAGGAGATGATAGGATATCTCACAGAGATGGCGGACCGGAAAAACGCGACGCCCGCGCAGATATCTCTTGCCTGGATGCTGGCGAAGAAACCGTGGATCGTGCCGATCCCGGGGACAAGGAAATACGGGCGTCTGGTCGAGAACGCGCAGGCAGCGGACGTGGAACTGACAGAACAAGAAGTACAGGACCTGGACCGGATGCTGGATACGGTTCCCATGTCAGACGTATTCGGCGGATCAAGGATGTCAGATAAAAAGTGAACAGGGGAGAGCCGGCTTCATGTGAACAGTTTCCGGACTTTGGGCAGCGTGCTCTTCAGACACACCGTGTAATAAGCCACGCTTGCCTCGGGATCCAGGACCGGGATGACAACCCGGTCTTTGGGTTCCCCGTCAGATGCGATTGTGACATCAGAGATAAAACAAGGCAGGACAGAGGACGCAATGAGCTCTTCAAAGGCGAAGCGTTCGTTTTGCACGAGAAACCGGGAATGCGGCATCTTTTCTTCAGGGAGGCTGCGCCAGAAACCGATGTCTTCGTACAGAAGCATGTTTTCTCCGTCCATCTCTCCCATATAAAGCCCGTCCCTGTCCGCAAAGCGATGAGTGGGAGGAAGCGCGAAAAACAGAGTCTCCGTTCCTGATTTCATGGAGACCATTGATTCGTCATCCGGCTGATAAGGAAGGATGATGATCTGGTAAAGACCTGTCCGCAGACCTTCCACGAGAGGCTCGCAGTCCTTGCACTCTGAAGAAATGGTCATGCTGGGATACTGCCGGGCGGCATTCTGAACGGCTGTGATCAAGGGCATGGGAGCGCAGGAGCCGATGGAGATCGTGCGGCTCGCCCGGTCAAATGCGCGCACCCTCTCCAGCATATTCTGAGACTGGTCAAGAACTCTGCGGGCATACTCTGCGGCAAGGAGGCCGTTTTCGTTGAACTCCAGCTTGTTTTTCGAGCGTCTGAACAGGGGGACGTTGAATTCAGATTCCAATTTTTGCATAGAACGCGTCAATGTGGGCTGGGATATGTGCAGCTCTTCCGCGGCTTTGGATAAGGTTCCGTACTGTGCAAAGGCTGTAAGCTGCTCTAACTGGTATAATTCAATCATTGGTCTCTCTCCTTTGATGTGGTTTCAGTATATGTTCAGTATTCATTTACAGTATAGCACATTGCAGGATTGATATTGTACTTTTTTGAAGGACTTTTTTATAATTATCATAGAAAGAAAAAAGGAGGACAATTACTATGGAATATGCAGTATTAAACAATGGAGTAAAAATGCCGATGGAAGGTTTCGGAGTGTTTCAGGTGCCGCATCAGGCACAGTGCGAGCAGGCAGTGCTGGACGCGATCGCAAGCGGTTATCGTCTGATCGACACAGCGGCAGCTTATATGAATGAAGAGGCAGTGGGAAAAGCCATCGCAAAATGCGGCGTTCCGCGTGAAGAGCTGTTCATCACTACAAAGCTTTGGGTACAGGATGCGAGCTATGAGGCTGCAAAACAGGCGATCCAGACATCACTTGACAAGCTGGGGCTTGATTATCTGGACCTGTACCTGCTTCATCAGCCAATGGGAGATTACATCGGCGCTTACCGCGCTATGGAAGAGGCATACAAAGAAGGAAAGCTGAAAGCGATCGGCGTATGTAACTTCTACCCGGCACGTCTGGCAGACATGTGCGAGACAGTGGAAGTAACGCCTGCTGTCAATCAGGTAGAGCTGCACCCGTTCTTCCAGCAGGAGAACGCGCTTGCATTAATGAAAGAATACGGTGTCATCCCGGAGGCATGGGGGCCGTTTGCTGAAGGAAACCACGGGATCTTCACCCATCCGGTGCTTACAAAGATCGGAGAGAAGTACGGAAAGAGCGCGGCCCAGACAGCGCTTCGCTGGAATGTGCAGAGAGGCGTTGTGGTAATTCCGAAATCCGTGCATAAAGACCGCATGGAGCAGAATATGGATATCTGGGATTTCAAACTCAGTGATGAGGATATGGCAGAGATCGCCAAACTGGATCTCGGACACAGCGAGATCGTAAATCATGATGACCCGGCATTCGTGAAAATGCTTCACACAATGAAAGTTCACAACTGATGTAAAAGGAGGTCACTGACCGATGATCTTCTATTTTACAGGAACCGGGAACAGCCTTTATGCGGCAAAGCAGCTGGATCCGGAGCTGATCAGTATCCCGCAGGCCATCCATAGGGACCAGCTGATATTTGAGGCAGACAGTATCGGCATTGTCTGCCCGGTATATGGACACGAGATGCCCGCTATGGTAAAGGAGTTTCTGAAAAAGGCAGAATTCCGTACAGATTATTTCTATCTGGTCCTGACATACGGCAACATTCACGGCGGAGCCGCGGAGCTGGCAGAGCAGGAGCTTAAGTCAGACGGGAAAAGAGCCGATTATATCAATACACTGAAAATGGTGGATAATTTCCTGCCCGGCTTTGACATGAAAGAACAGATTGCCATAGATCCGGAGAAAAGGGTAGATGAGCATATCGCACAGATAAAGGCAGATATTGATTCCCGCAGAAAGTGGATCCAGCCCGTCTCCGAGGCGGACCGGGAATGGCACAGGCAGTTCCTCGCCAGACAGGCGGGGAATCCTGCCGGTCTCTGGAAAAACATATACAAGGTCACAGAGGAATGCATCGGCTGCGGAATCTGTACCAGAGTATGCCCGGCAGGGTGTATTTATTTAGACAATCAAAGGGCAGTCCACACGGCGGAAAACTGTCAGATGTGCATGGCGTGTGTTCATCACTGCCCGAAAAACGCGATCTGCCTGACGATCCCTGAGAAGAATCCGTCCGCCCGTTACCACAACGGACACATCCGGCTGACGGAGATCGTACAGGCAAACGACCAGCATGTGACAATATAACAGAAGGCATAAATATCAGGAGGCATGGAAAATGAGAAAGAATTTTGGAGCAAAACCTTATTTATTCCCCCAGCCTGTCATGATCATCGGCACTTACGATGGGAACGGCAGAGCAAATGCCATGAATGCGGCATGGGGAGGCATTGTGGGACAGGACGAGATCATCATTGACCTTGGAAGCCACAAGACAACAGACAATATTTTACTGAACAAGGCATTCACAGTCAGCGTGGCGGATGTGGAGCATATGACAGCATGTGATTATGTGGGCGTTGTCTCTGCCAATAAAGAGGAGAGGAAGATGGAAAAAGCCGGCTTCACCACCACGGAAAGCTCTTTTGTACATGCGCCGGTCATCAATGAACTTCCCCTGACGCTGGAATGCGAGCTTGTGGATGTGATCGGAGGGTCCAAATTCCTCGGGCGGATCGTCAATGTGAGCATTGACGAGAGCGTGCTCGGCGATGACGGAGAACTCAGCCTGGAGAAATTCAGCCCGATCACATATGACACGGTTCATTACGGATATTACCGCCTGGGAGAAAAGGTGGGAAATGCATTTAAAGATGGAAAATCGCTGAGCTGAGGAGAGTAGAAGTGAAAGTATTTGTACTGCTGGTCTGTCTGGCGCTCTGCCTGGCTGCCTCGGGATGCAGCGGACAGACAGACCGTTGAGTCCCTGGCGCCAAGCTGCCCTGGCGCGCAGATCCGGGAGGGAAAACTGCTCAATGGGAATTCGTCCGTGGATGAGCTGAAAAAATGGGTGGATTCACTGTAAGAAGCGGGAATATAACAAAAACCCGCGGGTTAATACTTGCAAACTAATAGAAACTTCTCAAAAAACTATGCTCCTTTTATACTGTATCTGCAAGAAAAAGTTCTGCTAAAGAAACTACACAAGAAGCAGACCGTGACCCGGCGGGCAGTGAGGCAGGCGCTGTACAGTTTTTTCGACGAGTATGATTTCGCGGGCAAGACGATCATTCCGTTTAATGCCCACAATGGAAGCCGCTTCTCGAATACCATTGAAACAATCGCAGAGCTGGAACCGGATGCAGAGGTGATCGAGATGGATTTACAGTCAATGAGAGGGACGTGCCGGACGCGGCGGGGTTATTGCGGACTGGCTGGAAGAAATCGGATATTAGGTGAATGGGCGGCGACAGGACCGCCCCTCTGTCAGGATCACGGAGCCGGGAAATTCCCGGCTCTTTTCAAATTTTGTGAAGCATGCTTCTGTGATCGCAAACGATTCAGGATAAGGATTCTATAAAAAAGTTATTCAAAAAATGTATGATAAGTGATGAGAAACAGGTATTAGACTTAGTAATGGGTCTGTCTTACAATATATATGGAGTAAAATGATGTTGGGGTCAAAAGGCTCCAACTACGATGCCTGTGGATTGTTCCGTGCTTCGCACTTCCACAATCCTCCCCAATCATAAATTTTTTAAATCATACCTCTTTTTAGACAAAATTCGCATATGGAACTGACTATAATAGCACTTGTCAGGAGGTGATAAGAAAATTGTTGTTTATATAGATGTTCTTT
>USKR01000078.1 GCA_900555215.1 uncultured Ruminococcus sp. | reverse complement strand
ACTCGGAAAGCCCGGGTGAGATTTAAGGTAACCATTAAAACAGGAACGGACCCACAAGCCCTGTAAGAAAAAAAATATATTTTTCCCGGATAACAGAGCTTTTTCTCAGTGCCATATCAAGGAAATAAAGCGCCAGCGCAACTACGATCAGTTCCGGCTTGATATATTCTGTGATCTCCATATAGAAATCCCCCTTTCATGCATATAGTAAAATATATGCAGAAACAAAGATTCCTGTGTGAACTCTATGGCATCTTCCGTGCTGCATCGGTCAATTGATCTTTCGGATATTCGTCCCTGTCTCAATCGGATATATGGCAGGCATATTTCCATCCAAATTCACATTTCTCATATCCACTGCATTGATCCGGCTGTTTCCGTAAGTTTTATAGTAATACGTTCCTGTATCAGCATTTACGCAGCAGGAATATGTGGTAATATCATATTTTCCGTCCTGAGTGACGACTGCTCCCCGGGGCATTGCCACACTGTCCAGGATATGAAAAAATTGAGATATATTCTCTTCTTCATTGCTTTCACAGACAGAATTCCATTTAAGAAATGCCGCTTTCACAAACCTTGACGCAGAAGAATAGTCTCCTGGGAGCCCGATTCCGCCCATTCCCTGGGAATATGGTTTTAGACAGAGATCCTTTTCTCCATTTCCCCACTGGCTGAAACGCGGCTGGGGATAACCGGCTGTCACACTCAGATAATTATTCAGATTCATTCTGTGGTACTCAAAAGGCGGATTATTCGTCAAAATGCCAATCGGGTCTTCGTAAACCTTTATGCCTTCCCTGACCGACTCGACCACAAGGCATCTCTCCCTGTCTGCCAGCATCCAGTGGAGCCGGGCGGGCGGCATATCTTCAGAAAGTGCATCATCTGTAATATTTATCTCATTCATTCTTTCTTCTGCTTCTTTAACAGATGCGCACGTCCCGAGGATCCACGGGATGAACTCAAATGTGGCAATATTGGTTTTTCCACATTCTGTCTTTCTGTAATATGCGCTCCCTGGAAAATTCAGCCCTGCCATGCAGAGTCCTTGTTCGTTCACTGCTTCTGCATAGAGGGGAAATGCCTCCTGCCACGCAGCCATGCCGATCATAGCATAATGGCGCGGCAGAAAGTCTGCATATTTGAACTGGAACGGAAAATCACGAGGGGTAAGCACCACACATTCTCCGAACGAATACTCCAGGTCCATGTTTCTGCCGAAGTAGAAATCTCCGTTTTTATAAGTGATACAAGTGCACATAAAAGCTATTCCTCCCTTAGGTCTTAATCTGTATTTCTGATCAGTATTCCCGGCAAGGACAGATTTAAAAAAACTGGTTTCTGTTGTACTCGATGATCCCGTCTTTCTGCATTTTCGAAAGTTCATTGCACATAGCGCTGCGATCCACGTTCAGGTAATCTGCCAGCTACTGCCGGTTAAACGAGATCAAAAAGGACTGGCTGCCGACTTGTCCGACAGACGCTATTACCTTCGTAGAACGGGAAGCCGCGGCATATGATGAAAATGCCGTACAGGAAAATCTGCGAAAAAGGAAAGAGCAGAACACTACTCCTTCTGCTTCGTCTCACACGGGTTGTCCCGGTCATCAGATGCATCGCTTTCACCGTGCAGAAGAGGCTGTTCTGCCTCCAGTCGATCAATTCACATCCCAGCTGGGACAGTGGCCCTGCCAGATCAAACTGATACCTGTCAATGCGCCTTATTTTGACGGGGAAAAGCTGTTGATCGCTGCCGACTGCACAGCCTTTGCATATGCAAACCTGCATCAGGAATTTATGAAAGGGAAGATCACTTTGATCGGCTGCCCGAAACTGGACAGTGTAGATTGTAGTCAAAAGCTCACTCAGATCATTCAAACCAATAACATTCAGAGCGTAACACTTATCAGGATGGAAGTTCCCTGTTGCGGCGGGCTGGAAGCAAGCGTATCCCCCTGCAACAGAAACAATGACTATGATATGTCTATGCTTTGTAGCATATCAATTTCTGATAGATGCCTTGTTTCATTTATTAATTCTCATATCATTCACTCAAGTACTTTCCAATAACCAGTCTTTTTAGATCCAACTCTTTCCACAGATCCATTTTCTTTCAGGAATGTAAGATTGTTTTCCACTGCCGTTTCACTGATTCCCAATATTTGATGCAGCGGGATCGTGACAACAATCGCATTTTCTCTGAAAGTAAATGCTTCCCTTCCATAAGTCTCAATGATCTTAGGCACTCCGCGGTCTGATTTTTCACTAATATGCAGCTTCAAAAAGTCTTCTTTCTTTTACCCTCTTCTGCATTGCTTTCTCTCATTCTCCATGATTTCTGCTTCGGCCTTCTCCATCTCCGCTCTTTCTGTATCCGGAGTGATAATCAGCTTCCCGTCCTCACAGACAACAGAGATGTAATCTCCCATTTCAACCCCCAGCTCCTTCAGCCACATTCCCTTCAACATGATGTCGGCGTCTCCTGATATTTATAGTCGCTCTGCCCATAAACCTTAATACTTCTTTTCTTTGCCATAGATTGCCTCCATTTCGTGACTGTCATTGATTATCCATTGATGCTCTGCTTCACTTCTACAGGTCAAATCATCGGCTCCACCTCCCTTCAGCGATTTCAGGCAAGAAAAAAGCTGCCAATGCTTTTACGCATCAGCAGCTAATCGCTTTCTGTTCGGTGTTCTATTTTCAGTTCTGATTCTTCTCTTCGTCCTTGATACGATAGTAGTCTTCCAGATTCACTTCGACCCTGACTTTCGTATCTGGTTTTCGGTTGCTCAAGAGGCACACTGTCTCTACTTGTTCTTCATTGTCCAAACTAATGCTCATATCCTTCTCAATGATTGGCAACTTAAATTTGATGGATTTCAGCCACTGCCCATTGGGTTGGCGTTCTGGATAAATCTGGATTTCAGAGATCAGCGCCTCGATCAGCTGACGCCGCTCTGTATCGTTTATCACATCATACAACTTCTCAAAGTAGATTAACATTTTATAGATATTGTCGCCGGTCAGCTTTTCTGCTTCAATGGCCTGCTTTTTAGCTCTGGCAGCAATCAGCGACGATTCTGTATCTTCAATCTTATCATACATCCTGTAAAGGCGGTCATCAAGATCAGCCTTGCGCCGCACATAGTGCCGGTCATCCGGGTCGAGAGAGTCAATTTCTTCTGCCAGCTTTGATTTGATGGAATAGTGCTGGCGAAGCTGCTTTTCGTAATTTGCAATCTCCTGGTCAATGGCGGCAGTATCCACCTTCATGTTGATTTTTTCCTGCATCATGGCAGCAAACTTCGGATTGCTCACTAGCTTTACAATGACTTCTGCTACAGCATCGTCCAGCAGTTCTTCCCGAATCTGTTTTTTATAGTCACATTTATGCCCACGTATCATGGAGCGGTGCTTGCAACCGTAGTAGTAAAAATCCTTATACTTGGTGCCGTCCGCTTTGTGCTTGATGCTTTTGTTCCCATACATTCCTGCCTCGCAGACAGGGCACTTTACAATGCCGGAAAGAAGATGTACATGCTCGTCCTTCCCGCGGTTGACGTGTTCATACTTTTTTGCTTGTGCCAGCAGCTTCACCTGCGCCGCTTGCCAGACTTCTTCTGAAACAATCGCTTCATGCTGCCCGTCTGCAAGCAAATAGTTGTCCTGCTCCACCAGTTTATATTCGTTTCTTGTGCCACGAACTTTTTCCGTCTTGCGTCGGCCATAGGCGATTTTCCCGCAGTACACCGGATTTTTCAAAATCAAGCGAATCAAATGTGCGTCAAACAGAGGATTCTTCCCATTCTGCCGGGGGATTTTGCGGATGCCATGGTTCTCCAGATATTTAGCGATTCCGTTTGCACCAATATCCGTATGTACATACTGGTCATAGATGACGCGGATCGCCTCCGCTTCTTCCTCGTTGATAATCAGTTTCCCATCCACCAGCTGATACCCATAGGGGGCAAAGCCACCGTTCCAGCGGCCCTCCCTTGCTTTTTGGATACGGCCCTCCATGGTTTGGACACGGATATTTTCGCGCTCAATCTCCGCCACAGCAGACAGGACGGAGATCATCAATTTGCCCGCGTCTTTGGAAGAATCAATGCCGTCCTCCACACATACCAGATTGACGCCAAAATCCTGCATGACCTGAAGGGAAGAAAGCACGTCCGCCGCATTTCTGCCGAAGCGGGACAATTTGAATACCAGAACATAGGACACGCCATCTTTTCCGGATTTGATGTCCTCCATCATCTGGCTGAATTGCGCCCGGCCTTCAATGGATTTTCCAGACTTTCCCGCGTCCTCATATTCACCGACGATCTCATAATCGTTATAGTCTGCGTAGGCTTTCATTTTGGCTTTCTGTGCATCCAGCGAATAGCCATCCACCTGCATAGCGGTGGAGACTCTGGTATAGGTGTAAACTTTTATCTTCTCTTTCTGCATCTTAATCTTCCTCATGTGGTGCCAATCGAAAAATTGGATTGGCTATTTTAACTTGGATTAGAAGTATCATCCTGCTTTTCCGCTTCCAACTGTTTGATGGTCTTCAGATATTCTTCCTCGACAGGGGAAAGGGTTTGTGCTTGATAACGTTTATATTCTGCTTTCGCTTTTTCCATCGCCTGTGCATGACTGATTTTCCCTGCATGGGTCAATACTTCTTCCCCAGTCGCCCGAAGAATGTTATCCAGCTGCTCCACATAATCACTCATATACATGGGCCGGTGACGAATGGCCTGCACCTCGGCAAAGTCGAAATAACCGGATACCATTTGATTCAGAACCCGCAGTTCTTCCTCCGTCAGATAATTCTTGGCAATCCCAATATCTTTTGCCGTGGGAAAATCCCCGGGAAAGGTGGTAAGCCCCATAAATGGCTTATCCGCATCGGCCCGCTCATAGATCACTTCCGCAGCCGTATGTCCATGCGCTGCATAATGAAGCTTGTTCTGCACCATTTTGAAAAACGCAACAGATTCCGCACTTCTGGGGTTATAGTCCACGCTGGTGGCGTACAAGTCCAACACTTGACGATACATGACTTTTTCCGAAGAACGAATGTCCCGAATCCGTTCCAGCAGTTCGCGCCAATAGTTGCCACCGCCCAAATTTTTTAGGCGCTCATCGTCCATCGTGAAGCCCTTGATCATATATTCTTTTAGGCGCTCAGTGGCCCACCGGCGAAACTGGGTGGCAATCAAAGATTTTACTCTGTACCCCAAAGAAATGATCATGTCCAGATTATAGAAAGGCAGCTCTCTGGTTACTTGCCGGTTGCCCTCCATTCGAACCTGTCGGAATTTCCGACAGGTTGAAGTCTCATCCAGTTCGCCTTCTTCATAGATGTGGCCGATATGCTCCACAATGTTGCTTCTGGACGTATGGAACAGTTCCGCCATCTGCTGCTGTGTCAGCCAAACGGTTTCGTCCACAAACCGGCATTCTACCTTTGTAAGTCCATCTTCCGCCTGATAAATTACAATCTCACCCTGGCCCTGATTTGGTCTCATTTTATCTTCCGCCATTTGTTCACGCTCCCATCTGATTCCGTTTTTATGTTCCAAGAGGACAGGGAGTAGACCCATCCTCTTGTTTGGACACTTATATCACGTTTATTATATCATGCAGCAATTTTGCTTTCAACTGCTTCCGCATTGAACTCAGAGTCTTTTTTATTTGCTGCGCTATCCTGATTATCAAACGATACTGCCGGTGCGGGCAAGTTCTCAACATCCAATTCCGAAACATACTTTTCAATCAGGTTGGCCAGCAGGTCTGCAAAACCGCTCCATTCATCTATCATAGGCATTTTCCCTTTCTTTTCTATGAGGCTGTTTGTAAAATTCCAATACTTCTGCCGGTATCTGCTCCAAAATAGCCACAGCACTGTCATAGTCGCGCCGCAGCTTGAGGTCTTCGATCTGCTTTAGGGTGCTGACCTTCTGCGCCGATGCAAGGGATTCTTCCAATTCAGCATTTTTTGTTTTCAACTTTTTATTTTCGGATGCTGTTTTCGTAAAAGCCACACCATATTTCCGCAGCAGTGTGTCCATCTTCTCTACGCTGGGAATATAGGTATCCAGAATTTTGCAGATTTCCTCCGCCCGGCTTTTGGCGTTGAAAGGATTGATTCCGGTAAGCAACTGCCCCAGTTTTTCCTTCTGTTTGGTCAACCTGGTCATCTCCTTGAACACGCGGGGCGGAATGTGGTCGCGCCCGGTCAGGCTGGCGCTCTCACCGCGTTCCAAATCTGGAAACTTCTTGACCATGTGTTTCCAAAACTCATCCTGCCACCATGTCAGCTTCTTTTTGTTGCCCATAATGTCTTTGGCGCTAAGCCTGCCGTCCTCAGTCAGGGGGACAAAACAAAGGTGCATATGAGGCGTTTTCTCGTCCATATGCACCACAGCAGATAAGCATTTACCTCCTGTTTTTGGGCGTAAAAAAAGGGGCTCAACTTTTCAGTCAAGCCCCCGTGGGAAGTTCCTCCTTTCTCC
>USKR01000077.1 GCA_900555215.1 uncultured Ruminococcus sp. | reverse complement strand
CAGGACGGCAGCGGCGTCGGCGCTGCCCCCCGCCAGCCCGGCGCACACCGGGATGCGCGTGCTTGTATAGAGGGCGGCAGAGACGAGAAACTTCTGCCCCAGCGTGTTCTCCTCCGGGAATACCCCGTGATTTGCAAACACTTCAAGATCTGTTATCTTAATCTGATCGTATTTCTCATACATAATGTGCATTTTCCTTTCCGCTGCTTTTAAAAGCATCTGCGCTCCTGCATGAGCGCCTGTGTCATTCGGATTGCCCGTTTGTTTTTCTCCACGTCATGGACCCTGACAAATGCGCAGCCTTTCTGAACCGCGTACACAGTTGTTACCAGTGTGCCTTCTTCCCTCTGGTCAGCGGGCAGATCCAGAGTCAGCCCGATCACAGATTTGCGCGAGGTTCCGAGCAGGACCGGAAGACCCAGCTCGTGCAGGATCTCCAGACGGTTGATGATCGTAAGGTTCATCTCGTATGTTTTGCCGAATAATCCCACGCCCGGATCAAGGATGATCTTGTCCCGGGAGATGCCCGCCTCGTCTGCCAGCTTTATACATTCCCGCATATCATCCATGAAATCCACGGTAAAGTCATTGTAGTCTGCCTGATCCCGGTTGTGCATCAGGCAGCAGGCGGTTCCGCTTTCTGCAATAACAGCGGCGATCTTCGGGTCGTATTTCAGTCCCCAGATGTCATTGACAAGATCTGCCCCAGCGCGGATTGCGGCCTCTGCGACAGCACTTTTGTAAGTGTCGATGGAGAGCGGAACGTCAAATTCCTGTCTGAGCCGTTCGATGACAGGGACCACCCGGCTGATTTCTTCCTCGTCAGAGATCCGGATATGTCCCGGGCGGGTGGATTCCCCTCCTATATCTATGATGTCCGCGCCTTCCTTCACCATCTGCTGTGCGTGGAAGAGGGCGGCGTCAAGGGAATCGTACAGACCGCCGTCGGAAAAGGAATCCGGCGTCACGTTAAGGATACCCATGATATAAGTGTTGTGTTCTGTGTCAAATTCTCTGCTGCCAATGATCATATGAGGATCTCCTTGTTCTTTTTTTCTTCGCTCCAATCGCACTGAGGTTCGGCGGGACAGGAGAAGCAGGTCCGGGATGCCTTGTCGCTCTCGTACAGGAGCCGCTCCAGAACTTCCGGCGCTTCTCTTAATTTCCGGTGTCCCCGTATGGCTGTGAGGATCATTGCCTTTTCTGCTTCGGAAAATGAGTTTTCACCCGCCAGGCTGTCCAGTATCTCTGCTGAGATCTTCTCGCTGGATATCTCGTGGGGGATGCCTTCTTCATACTGAAGGACTTTCCCGATATCATGGAGGACAGCCGCCGCGTAGATCACTTCCCGGTCCAGGCCAAGGCCTTCCTCCAGGCTGCGGATATAAGCGATCCGCGCCACATCCATAAGGTGCGTCATCTGGTGGCGGCAGAAGATGCGTCCTTGTTCTGCTTTTTCCATCCGACTGTAATACGTCTGGTATAATGGATGCCTGTAAATTGCATTTACCCGTTTCATGACAGCCTCCCCGCTGTGTGTTTACCGTCCCAGCATCCGGAAGAACCTCTCTTCCAGGGCAGGATCTGTTTCAAATATGCCTCTCTTTGCCAGTGTCACGGTCTGGCTGCCCGGCTTTTTAACTCCTCGCATAGTCATGCACATATGCTCAGCCTCCAGCATTACCATTGCTCCCTTTGGCTGCATATATTCCATCAGGGCGTCCGCGATCTGCGCGGTAAGCTGTTCCTGGAGCTGAAGCCTTCTGGCGAACACTTCGACTGTCCGGGCAAGCTTGCTCAAGCCCACGACTTTCCCGTCAGGGATATAAGCGATATGCGCTTTCCCGTAGAAGGGAAGGATATGGTGCTCGCACATAGAGTAAAAGGTGATGTCTTTTTCGATCACCATCTCGCTGCTGTCTACAGTAAAGGTGCGGGAGAGATGTGTTTTCGCGTCATCCTCTGACCCTGCGTACAGCTCTTCGCACATCCGGGCAATTCTGGCGGGCGTGTCTTTGAGCCCTTCTCTTTCCGTGTCTTCCCCGATGCCCTCCAGCATAAGGCGTACTGCCTGTTCTATTTTCTTATGGTCGATCATTAAAGGTCCCTCCCTCTTTCTTTTCCGGACAGACAGGAGCTGTTCCCGTCTGCTGTTGTTTTATTGCCGTCCGTGACGGTGTGGTCATATGCTTCTTTTACCTGATGCAGATAAGATAATGAGCCAAAAGCAAGTATCACATCCTCCGGTCCGGCTTCCTGAAGAGCGGACGTTACCGCCCGCCGGACACTGGCTCCGCTCCCTGTATAAGCCCTTACATGAGGACAGTATGGGCGGACCGCCCGGGCGAGCTCCGGCGCCGGAAGTCCCCGCCCCCGGTCGGGCAGGTCAACGGTATACACGGAAGACGCCAGAGGACACATGATCCTGGTGATGGCATTATAATCCTTATCTTTGAATACGCCCATGATGAAGTGAAGTTTCCGCCCGGGAAAATAATCCTCCACGGTTTCCCGCAGGCGCAGGGCGGCGTCTTCGTTGTGCGCCCCGTCCAGGATAAATACTGGCGGCTCCCCTATGCAGGTGAATCGTCCCGGCCAGGCGGCGTGTTCGGCGCCATCCCTTACTGTCTGACTGTCAATGTCATATCCCAGTGTTTTCAGTGTGCGGATCACTTCAAGCGCGGTGATCAGATTGTCTGTCTGATAGCTGCCGGCCATGGAGGTGTGGATATGGTCGAATTCTTTGTAAGAAAGCAGGATGCCCCGGTGATCGGACTGCAGGATCAGCGCCTGATCCGGAGACGCCTGGGTAAATGAGCATCCGCATTCTGCGGCGCGCGTTTTGAGGATCCCGGTGACAGGGGGGAGCTGTTCTGCGGAGAGAACAGTACATCCCGGTTTAATGATTCCTGCTTTATTTTCTGCGATCTCTTCTATTGTATTGCCGATCACGCCGAGATGGTCGCGGCTGATGGAGGAAAATACGGCGCAGACGGTATTTTTTATGATATTTGTCGCATCCAGCGCCCCGCCCAGACCGGCCTCCAGAACGACGAGATCACATTTCATTTCCCGGAAATATAAAAATGCTATCGCCGTCTCAGCCTCAAAGACTGTGGGGACCGGTCTGCCGGCTTCCTCCAAACGGGCAATAGCATCAGTTACCTGTGACGTCATTTCTGCGAACTTTGCTTCTGATATCCATGCTCCGTCAACCTGGATCCTTTCCAGATAGGAGATGACCGTGGGTGATACATACCGCCCGGTCCTGTACCCTGCTTCACTTAAGATCGTTGAAGTGTATGCAAGCACAGATCCCTTGCCGTTCGTTCCTGCGATATGTATGAACCTCAGATCATCCTGTGGATTCCCAAGTTCACGCAGCAGACCTCGAATCGCATCTAAGCCAAGTACACTTCCGTATTTGGACAGGTCGTCCAAATATACCCTTGCTTCTTTATAGGTCACGCTATTTCTGTTCCTTTCCTGTTTTCTGACTGAATCTGTCGTCTTTATGAAACAGGGATATCATAGCACTAAAAGAAAGGATATACAAGTATTTTCTGATCCGTGTTGACACCTGCAGCCTGCCATGGTATATTAAGTGTACTATATAAAATAATACACTTCATACACATGTATCAGAGAAGAGGGATGCCATGATTTCAATTGATTATCAGAGCAAGCTGCCGCTCTATGAGCAGATTGCGCAGAGGTTCCAGACGCTGATCTTAAAAGGCGCTCTGCCTCCTGGCGGGCAGATGCCGTCCGTGCGGACCCTGGCAGTGGAATTGTCGATCAATCCCAACACTATCCAGAAAGCATATTCTCTGCTGGAGCAGCAGGGATATATCTATCCGGTGAAGGGCAGAGGCAATTTCGTGTCAGACAGTTCCTCGCTTGTGCAGCAGGAGAAGGATTCCCTGCTGGAAGATGTCCGGCGGCTGGCAGAGGAAGGAAAAGAGCTGGGGATTCAGCGGACAGAGTTTATACAGGTCATTGACCGGATCTATCGGAAGGGGGATTCAAATGATTGAGCTGAAGAATGTTGACAAGAAATTTCAGGATATCCACGCCGCGGACCACATTACCGCGTCTGTCCGGGATGGTCTGATCTTCGGCCTGGTCGGATCGAACGGCGCGGGAAAGAGCACGCTCCTGCGCATGATCTGCGGTGCTGTAAAACCGGACAGCGGGGAAATACTGGCGGATGGGGAGTCTGTATTCGAGAATCCGGCGGCAAAATCACAGATTTGTTTTTTGTCAGATTCGCCATATTATTTTGCCAATGCAAATATAGGAGAAATGCGGGATTATTATATGACAATTTATCCTGCGTTTGACCGGAAGATGTTTGATTCTCTTGTAAATAAATTTGAACTGGATCCGAAGAGGAAGATCAATTCCTTTTCAAAAGGAATGAAAAAGCAGGTGTCAATCCTCCTCGGACTGTGCGCAAAGACAAAATATCTTCTGTGTGACGAGACGTTTGACGGGCTCGATCCTGTGGTGCGCCAGGCGGTGAAGAGTCTGTTCGCCGGGGAGATCATGAACCGGGATTTTACTCCGGTGATCTCGTCCCATAATCTGCGGGAACTGGAGGATATCTGCGACAGTGTGGGGCTCCTGCACAAAGGGAAACTGCTCCTGACTCAGGAACTGGATCATATTAAATCTAATATCTGCAAGCTGCAGTGTGTGATCCCGGATTCTCACAAGGAGCAGGAGATGCTCGGCGCCCTGCGGGTGATCAGGCTGGAGCGTTCGGGATCACTTCTGACGCTGACTGTGCGCGGCAGCAGGGGGGAAGTGCTTTCGCTTGCTCAGGATAAGGGGGCTCTCTTTGCGGAGACTCTTCCTCTGACATTGGAAGAGATATTTATCAGCGAAACGGAGGTGGCAGGTTATGACATCAAAGATTTCTTATATTAAACTGATCCGAGCGGATCTCCGGCACAGGGGATGGCTTGCCGCGCTTGTCAGCATAGGGCTGTTCCTTGAGATGCCTGTCTTTACAATGCTTTATATAGACAGTTTGCAGATGCAGAACCGGGAGTATATAGTGATAGAGGAGCTCAGGGCAGCTTTTCCGGGTCTGCTCAATGGGCAGTCGGTCAATCATCTTGCGGCTGTGATCGCCGTGATTGCCGTGTTGTGTGCCCTGACGGGATTCGGATATATCCATTCAAAAGATAAGGCAGACTTCTTTCATTCGCTTCCGGTAAAAAGAGGACAGTGGTTTGTTGTAAATTATCTCTCGGGGCTTATAATTTTCCTGCTCCCATATGTGATCTGTTCTGCTCTTACCATCGCTGTGGGCGGGGCAAACGGGATCATGACAGCGCAGACGGCAGCAAATTCCGCAGAGGCGGCTGCCGGAGGCATTTTGGCATTTCTTCTGATATACCATACCTGTATTTTGGCGGCAATGCTGACGGGACAGACGGTGACAGGAATTCTTGCCGCGCTTGTCCTCGCTGTGTATCCCTTTATGGTATTCAGCCTGTTTAACGCATTAAAAGGCATCTTTTTCAAGACATATTACGGGATCGCTGCAGTACTTGCAGATACACTTGCAGAGGTTTTGTCCCCGGCAGGGCTGTACGTCAGCCTGATCGATCATACGGCAGACGGGATCGCAGGGAGCGGACTTTTTATCGCGTCACTGGTGATGGCAGCCCTCCTTTTGGGAGGGGCCCTGCTCCTGTATCGGATCTATCCGTCGGAGACAGCGGGAAATGCCCTTGCTTTTCCGAGGACCGCGCCGGTATTTAAAGTAATGATCTGTATCCCGGCGGCGCTGTTCAGCAGCATTATAGCTAAGTTATTTATGGGGGTGACTGGGACAAAATGGATCATTGTATTAAGCCTTCTTGCGGCGGTGATCCTCTGCGGGGTAATTGAATTTATTTATCAGCAGGATCTGAGGATGCTGTTGAAGGGATGGGGTTCGTCTGTTATCTCAGTGGCCGGCGTGGCTCTTGTCCTCTGTATTTTCCAGTTTGACCTGTTCGGATATGATACCTATGTGCCGGATCAGAACAGGGTGGAAAGCATCAGTTTCCACCCGGAATCTTTCTGGGGATATTTTGAATACCCGGAAGACTATGCGGGTTATGAAGATGGATGCCTGGTGGGGGACGGCGCCTCTGCAGAAGGAACAGAAGCGCTTTACCGCCTGGCGCAGACAGGCGTGGGAAATCTGGAGGAGGGATATACTCCCGAAGTCCTGGATCTTGCCTCCACTGACAGCGAGATCAGCGGAGATTATATCAATACTGTCTTTCGTTATAAGCTGTCGGGCGGAAGAGAGGTGTACCGCAGATACTGTCTGGGACGAGAGGAGATCCTTTCCGCGTTAGAAGAGTTGTGCCAGAGCGAAGATGTGAGAAAAGAAATGTTCCCGATCTATCATGTGGATACGTCTAAAGTGACTTCTGTATCGTTCCGGGACGCTTATGGCGTGGGAACACCTGCAGAATTAAGCGATGATCAGATACAGGCGCTTCTGGATGCATATAAAAAGGATGTGATGGGAGTGGATATCA
>USKR01000076.1 GCA_900555215.1 uncultured Ruminococcus sp. | reverse complement strand
CAACTACGCCCCTCGTGGACTTTCACCACAGACTGACGGCATGCCCGTCATACAAGAAAAGCGCTCTGGAGATCATTCTCCAAAGCGCCTTTGCTTTTTATGGGAGCAACTCTACACCTATATTTATTATATGTCAAGCAAGATGTTAAAATTTCGATAAATTTTACTCTGCCAGAAACAGCTAAATTTTCCTCACAAGCTCTTTTCCCGACGTAACTACGATCGTCACGCCCAGGATCATCAGAAGTACAGCCACGATGAGCTGCAGCCCTTCAACCATGAACACGCCTGTCCCGGTTGAAAATGCTCTGACCAGTGAGATAAATCTCTGCACAAGCGCGGTAAATGTCACGATCAGCATGATCACGAACGGAGGGACCAGTGTCTTCATTGTCCTTCCCGTCACTTTCAGGAATACGCACAGCGTGATCAGCACAAGCGCGCTCAGCAGCTGGTTGGCGCTTCCGAACAGCGGCCAGATATTGGAATATCCCACCTGAGTCAGAATATAGCCGAACACCAGAGTGATGACAGTCGCGAAATATTTGTTGCACAGGACTTTTCTCCAGCCCTCGGCATGATCCATATCATCCACGCTGAACAGTTCCTGGAAGGACATACGTCCGATACGGGCAACCGAATCCAGTGTCGTAAATGCCAGAGCAGACACGCACATCGTCATAAAGCTCTGTGCCACATAGACCGGAATGCCGAACATCTCCAGGAATCCCGCAACTCCCGAAGAGAAGATCTGGAACGGCGTCCCCACCGCCGCCGTTCCGTCCGCTCCGGCCGCTGCTCCCGCCACGCAGAGCGCGATAACGGCAAGAAGGCTTTCCAGTACCATAGCTCCATATCCGACTTTCAGCATATCCTTTTCATTTGAGATTGTCTTGGATGAGGTCCCGGAGGATACCAGACTGTGGAATCCGGATACCGCGCCGCATGCGACTGTTACGAACAGGATCGGGAACAGAGTTCCCAGACTCTCATTCCGGAATCCTGTAAATGCCGGAAGATTCATGGACGGATGGGCAAAAATAAGCCCCAGCACCGCGCCGGCGATCATTCCGACAAACATAAACGTGGACATGTAATCCCTCGGCTGCATCACGAACCACATCGGGAGCACCGCCGCAAGGAAAATATAGATAAATGCAATGTAAACCCACATATCCTTGCCCAGTATCACCGGGAAATTCATACCACATACAAAAGCCAGAACCGTGCACACAAGCCCGAACACAACTTCTTTCCATCCGGTCAATTTCACCTTATGCTGCACCACGCCGAACACAACTGCAAACAGGATAAAAAACAGCGAAATACTTCCTGCCGCACCGTTTACTGCCGCATTTTCGGAAAGCGTCTGCACGCCGTCTGTCACTGTATATGCGTTAAATGTATCTGCCACCATGTCGGCAAACGCTGCGATAACAATCAGGCAGAAAAGCCAGCAAAAGCCGAGAAACAGCTTTCTGCCCGCCTTTCCGATATATTTCTCGATCAGAAGCCCCATGGACTTTCCGTCATTTTTCACACTGGCATACAGCGCTCCAAAGTCTGTCACCGCCCCGAAAAATATACCTCCGAGAATGATCCACAGAAGGACCGGGAGCCAGCCGAATGCAGCCGCCTGGATTGCTCCGGTGACTGGTCCTGCGCCCGCGATGGATGAAAACTGATGCGCAAATACAGTCCAGCCGTCCGTGGGCACATAATCCTGTCCGTCATTATGCAGTACTGCCGGAGTCTTTGCCTTCGGATCGATTCCCCATTTCTTTGCCAGCCAGCGTCCGTACAGCACATATGCTGTGATCAGACATACGGCGGCGATCAGTACGATTACTAATGTGTTCATAATCCTCTACTCTCCTTTGTAAAATTAGACATTGACTTGTTTCATGGATGCCCGCCGCATCCCGGAATGTAAAAGCCGCTGAACTTCCCTTAAAAAGAAAAAACGCCTTCCGACAGATCACTCTGTCAGAAGACGAAATAGATTTCTCCGCGATACCACTTCTGTTACCGGTATTTCCGGTCTCTCTGCCCTGTCGTCCGCATAGGATACGGATTAACAGGCTTCCCTGTAACGGGGGAATCCCGGTCCGGGTTACTCGCCTGTGCTTTCGCCCCGACTGCTCGCAGGTGATGGCTTCGCTGCCGTGCTGTCCCCTCTCACCGTCCGGGAACTCTCTGAAAGCACATCTGCATCGGAAGTCCTGTCCTGTTCTCAGCAGTATTCTTTTACAATTCGATTCTATTATATCGCAGAATTTCGGATTGTCAACAAAAAAATTAGATCGCACTCTGTTTTTTACAGCTTCTTCTTAGAATCGAACTTCTCAAGTACGTCATTAGCGCCGATCACGATAAGAATCCCGCCTTCAGGCAGCGGTTTCTGGGGATCCAGAGTCACATCGATCTTTCCGTTGACGATGATTCCCACAACATTAATGCCGAGACGCTCACGAACATTTATATCAACAAGAGTCCGCCCTACCCATTTATCCGGCACAGCGATCTCAACCATACTGTAATCATTTGACAGCTCGATCCAGTCCATAAACTCTCTGGATACGAGACTCTTTGCCACCCGGCTTCCCATCTCGATCTCCGGGTATACGATCCGGTCCGCTCCGACCCGCTTAAGGATTGCTCCCTGAAGCTTATTCTTTGCTTTTGCAACAACAAGCGGGATCCCCATTTCTTTGCAGAGCATGGTCGCCATGATACCTGCCTCAAGATTTTCGGAGACCGCTACAACAACACCGTCCAGATTTTTTCCCCCAAGCGCCTGGAGTGCATCCGGATCCGAAATATCTGCTTTCATTGCATAAGAGACTTTGTCCGAAATATCCTGGATCTTCTCATAAGAGTCATCCATTACCAGAACGTCACAGCCCATATTTTCCAGCGTGAGCGCTACGCTCTCCCCGAAACTTCCCATTCCAAGTACAGCATACTGCTTTTCCATTGTCTTTTCCTCCAAATGTTTTTTGCTTTTATTAATCTGATCCATACATATTTGATCAGCCATTGAGCCCCGGACCGATTATCCGAGCATTACCTTTTCTTCCGGCAGCTCTCTGAACTGCGAACTCTTATCGCTCTTTCCTGCAAATACCAAAGCCATTGTCAGAGGTCCGATACGTCCTATGTACATCATCAGCATCAGTACGATATGGCTTGCCCTCGTAAGGCTCGGTGTCAGGTCAGCAGACAATCCCACCGTACCCATAGCAGACGCTGCTTCGTACATCAGGTCCAGTACATTCACGCCCGGCTCAAAGACCGTGAGCGCCATGATTCCCGTAAACAGTACCAGGAATGTGATCAGCGCGATGGTGATGCCCGATTTGGTGGACTCTGTATCGATCTTGCGGTCAAAGCACTCCGTATCTCTGCGGTTCCTGAGTACACAGAGCACTGTCAGGACAAGCATCGCCGCTGTGGTCGTCTTGATACCGCCGGCTGTACCTGCCGGAGAACCTCCGATAAACATCAGGATACATCCGATCAGTTTGGAGCTTTCCTCCAGCCCCGCCTGCGATACTGTGGCATATCCCGCAGTCCTCGTTGTCACGGACTGGAACATAGATGCCATGATCTTCTGGAATACATTCATATCCTTCATTGTTGCCGGATTTTCAAATTCAATAATAAAGAAACACAGCGTTCCGAAGAGGATCAAACTGATAGTCATGACGATTACGATCCGGCTCTGAAGAGACAGCCTGGTAAACAGCCATTTCAGCGGACGTTTTCTCTCTTTCCCGATTTTCCTCACATTTGTGGCAATATCGTGCCAGACAGGGAAACCGAGACCACCCATCACAATGAGGAACATAGTCGTAAAATTGATCAGCGGTGACAATGCATACTGTTGAAAACTTGTGCTTCCGATAATATCAATACCGGCATTACAGAATGCCGATACAGAATGGAATATAGAGTATCCGATTCCCGTGACAACTCCATACTCCGGTATAAACTTAAAAGCAAACAGGACCGCTCCTATCCCTTCTACCAGAAATGTGCCTTTCAGTATCCGAATGATAAATTTGACCATTCCGGAAAGTGTGTCCAGTCCGTAAGCCTGCTGGATCGTGATCCTTCTCTTCATAGAGATCCGTTTCCCCAGCATCAGATAGAACGCCGAGATACATGCAATGATCCCAAGACCTCCGATCTGGATCAGGATGACAAGGATGATCTTTCCCACCACGGTAAACTGCTCCGCCGGGACGATCGTCACGAGCCCGGTCACGCACACGCTGGTCACCGACGTAAAGAGCGCGTCGATAAATTCAATCGGCTTCTGGTTGCTGAACGGAAGCCACAGGAGCACGCCGCCTAAAAAAATCACTCCAAAAAATCCAAGTGCAATGAGCTGCATCGTATTCAGACGCACACGCCTTGCACTTTTTTTCTGCTCTTCCATATGAAATTTTATCTCCTATTTATACTTTCCCGCATCCGCAGGTGTCGTTTCCAATCTAATATATCACTCTCTATAGGGATTGACAAGAGAAGGGGCTGTAAAGAAAGAGCTAAAAAATGCCTGCTTGCTGCAGTTTTTATTATGATTTCAGGCAGCAATAGGAACATGCTGCCTGATCAGTTAAACCAGCTTTTAAATGACTCCAAATACAGCTGGGCAGTCTTCGGGATCCTTGTGTTCACTCTCCTGCTCGAGCTTTTGATCATCGCCGTCATGCTGTGAGGTCAAAACTTTCCCGAAAAAAAGCCCGCAGCTGCATAGGTCATACTTTAAACCGGTAGCCCACACCCCAGATCGTCTCGATATACTGCGGATGGGACGTGTCATACTCGATTTTCTCACGTATCTTCTTAATATGAACAGTCACCGTGGCGATATCCCCGATGGACTCCATATCCCAGATCTCCCTGAACAGCTCTTCCTTTGTATACACATGGTTCGGATGGCTCGCCAGGAACGTCAGCAGATCAAACTCCTTTGTCGTAAAGTTTCTCTCCTCCCCGCCGACCCACACGCGCCGCGCGGTAGTATCGATCTTCAGCCCGCGGATCTCGATTACCTTATTTTCCTCCACGTTGCTCCCGATCAGCCGCTCATAACGCGCCAGATGCGCCTTCACCCGGGCAACCAGCTCGCTCGGGCTAAACGGCTTGGTCATATAATCGTCCGCGCCCAGACCAAGCCCCCTTATCTTGTCAATATCATCTTTCTTCGCCGACACCATGATGATCGGAGTATTTTTCTTGTCCCTGATCTGGCGGCAGATTTCAAATCCGTCCACTCCCGGAAGCATCAGATCCAGGATAATCAGGTCGAAATCTCCCTCCATCCCTTTTTTAAGTCCGGTCTCCCCATCATTGGCGACTTCCACCTCAAAATTACTCAGCTCCAGATAATCTTTCTCCAGATCCGCAATGCTCTCTTCGTCTTCCACGATCAAAATACGCTTACTCATCGATCGGTACCTCCTGATATTTTCTGATCACAAAATACATTGTGGTGCCAGTGCCCTCTTCACTGGTCGCCCAGATATTCCCCCCGTGTTCCTCCACGATCTTCTTGACAATGGAAAGCCCGATGCCGCTTCCTCCCTTTGAAGAATTCCGCGATGCATCCGTTCGGTAAAATCTGTCAAAAATATAAGGCAGATCCTTTGCCGCGATCCCTTTCCCGTTATCACCCATCTCGACCTGGATGAAGTCTCCCACATCCTTAACCTCCATCGTGATCCACGTCTGCGGCTTATCCACATATTTCAGCGAGTTAGATACGATGTTGTTGATAACTCTCCTGAGCTGCTCAGGGTCTACGATCACCTTGCAATCCTCCTCCATCCAGTTCCGGTAAGAGAATTCCACGCCCTTTGCCTCTAATTCCATGCGAAGGTCCTCCGCACAGTCCTCGAAATATCCTTTCGCGGAAATCGTTGTAAAATTGTACGGGATCCTGTTCGTATCAATCTTGGAATACAGAGTCAGCTCATTAATGAGAAGGTCCATCTCATTAGCCTTATTATAAATGGTCTTGATATATCTGTCCATCTTTTCCGGAGTATCCGCGACCCCGTCCATGATACCTTCCACATATCCCTTGATAGCTGTGATCGGCGTCTTCAGATCATGAGAAATATTGCTGATCAGCTCTTTGTTTTCCTTGTCAAACGCCACCTTTTCCTCTGCGTTTGCCTTCAGACGGAGGCGCATCTCCTCAAAATCCTGACAGAGCTGCCCGATCTCATCATCCGAATCCTGCTGGATCTCAAAATCCAGGTTTCCCTCGCGGATATTGCGCGCCGCCTTCTGAAGCTTCGCCAGCGGAACAGATATGCCCCGGTAGATCCAGTAGATCAGAAGCCCGGTCGTCAGAAACACCACCATCAGGTACATCTGCTGGATCTCATTTACCCGTTCCGGCGCAAAGGTGTGCATTGCCACAGAGGTAAAGATCGTCGGCAGGATCATGACTGAAATAAAAACAATAAGAAGTTTTGTCCTGAGTTTCATGGAAATCCTCCTTTGTCAAAATATTCTGAAAGCTTTCCCCAGAGGGGTC
>USKR01000075.1 GCA_900555215.1 uncultured Ruminococcus sp. | reverse complement strand
CAAGCTGCTCCATACCGGCATCTTCCACATCCGGGATACGGGCGGCAAAATATTCCGCGAGCTGCCTGAACAATGCTTCCTCTTCCGGGCGGTACTGTTTCTCGCATCCCCGGGCAAGATTCGAGCACATCACAGACAACTCCCCTGCTGATGTCATGCTCTCTCCGGCAGCTTCTGTACCCAGCGCGTCCTCTTCCTCGGATCCGCTCTGCACCGCTTCCGTTCTCTCCGCTGCAGCCGCTTCGCCCGGTCCGTCTTCTTTTGGGCCGAAAAGCGCTTTGGGCGCCTTGCACCACGGGCAGGCCCATGTATCAGGCAGATCGAAGAACAGCTTATCTTCCTTCTCCTCATCATAGACATACCCGCAGACTGAACAGACATACTTCATAATCGATCCCTCCTGTCTCCTTTTCTTTCAATGTACCATTCCGGGATCTTGTCCGTCAATCTGATCTTAACTTTTCCGCCCTTTTCTGCGTTCCATCGTATAGATGAGGTAATCAAGACAGTCTATCTGATGCTGACTCGTATGGACCTGATCCAGCAAGTCTGCCCTGTGGGCGGAGAGAAGGCGCATCAGTTCTTTTTCTCTGCCCTCTTTTTTCAGTTTTAAAAACTGACGGATGGAATCATCGTCACAGCCGCTGTCCTTTAAATTCCAGAACAAAAGCTGTTCTTCTGTCAATCCATTCACAGGACTGCCCCCTTTACTTCATTGCTTTTTTGAAGAACTCTGTCATCTTGTCAAAGGGGATTACATCTGTCCTGTCATACAGATCTGTATGCACTGCGCCCGGGATGATCATCAGCTCTTTGTTGTCTGCATACGGATTATCTTTTACCATATTGGCATAAGCGTCTCTGCTGAAATAGCAGGAGTGCGCCATCTCGCCATGGATGATCAAAACTGCGCTGCGTATCTCATTGCTGTACTGAAGGATAGGCTGATTCATAAACGACATGCATCCGGTCACGTTCCAGCCGCCGTTGGAATTCAATGCGCGCGTGGTATCCCCGGTCTGTCTTATAGTAATCATAATAATCTTTCACAAAGAACGGCGCATCCTCAGGCAGCGGATCCACAACGCCCCCTCCAAGGGCATAGTTTCCGTTTCTGTAATCCTCCAGGCGCTGCGCATTCAACGCTTTTTTCTTCTCATACCGGGCATCCGCAGAGTCTTCCGAGTCAAAATATCCTTTCGCATTCACCCTGGTCATATCATACATCGTTGATGCGACTGCCGCTTTGATCCTTGTATCCAGAGCTGCCGTATTGAGCGCCATGCCGCCCCATCCGCAGATGCCGATGATTCCGATCTTATCCGGATCTGCGTTATCCTGTACAGAAAGGAAATCTACCGCAGCCTGAAAATCCTCTGTATTAATATCCGGCGAAGCCATATAACGAGGCTGTCCGCCGCTCTCTCCCGTATAGGACGGGTCAAAGGCGATGGTAAGGAATCCCCTCTCTGCCATTGTCTGCGCATACAAACCGGCAGCCTGTTCCTTTACAGCGCCGAACGGACCGCAGACAGCGATCGCTGCAAGCTTTCCCGATGCATCTTTCGGTTCGTAGAGGTCTGCCGCCAGCGTAATGCCGTAACGGTTATGAAACGTGACTTTGCGATGGTTCACTTTATCACTCTTAGGGAATGTCTTATCCCAGTCTTCTGTCAGGATCAATTCTTCTTTCATCTTAAATTCCTCCATTCTGAACTTTAAATTTTCTTCTCTGTCTATATCCTAACTCCGCAAAAGAGCGATAGCAAATACCTTGTTTCCATATCTCCCTATACTTGACAGGCATTTCATGAAAATGCTACGATCAGGGCAGTTAATATAATCGATCCTTCCCCCGCCGGGAACGGATCAGGAAAGAAGGGAGCAATATATGGAACTGAGAGTCCTGCGCTATTTTCTCGCAGTTGCGCGTGAGGGAAATATCACAGCTGCCGCGAACTTTCTGCATCTGACCCAGCCGACTCTGTCCCGCCAGATCAAGGATCTGGAAAATGAGCTCGGTCAGCAGCTTCTTATAAGAAAAAGTCATCAGGTTGTCCTCACCCCGGAGGGGATGCTGCTGCGGAAACGTGCCGAAGAGATCATAGCCATGGTAGACAAAACAGAAGCAGAATTTATCTCTCTGGAAAACACTATAAGCGGGGATATTTATATCGGGAGCGGAGAGACCCGCGCCATAAAGACAGTGGCGGAGATCAAAAAGGAAATGCGTGATGCCTACCCCGGCATCCACTGCCATCTGTACAGCGGGAACGCACAGGATGTGACAGAACGGCTGGACAAAGGTCTCCTGGATTTCGGCATTCTGATCCAGCCGGCAGATATTTCAAAATATAATTACATTAATCTTCCGGACAGGGATATCTGGGGCGTCCTTATGCCCAAAGACTGCCCGCTCGCCTCAAAAAAGTATATAGAAAGGGAAGACCTGCTGGGCGTCCCGCTGCTCTGTTCCAGACAGGCATTGTCCTCACGAATGGATAAAAATGAATTTACAGGCTGGTTCGGAGAAGACTTTGACAAACTGGACATTGTGACTACTTTTAACCTGATATACAATGCGGCCATCATGGTAGAAGCGGGCGCAGGGTACGCTGTCACCATCGATAAGCTGGCTGACACATCGGATAAGAGCAGTCTCTGCTTCCGTCCGCTAAAGCCAAGGCTTGAATCCGGGCTGAATATCATATGGAAGAAATATCAGATCTTCTCTCCTGCGGCAGAGCTGTTTCTTAAGAAGGTGACTGAACGGCTGGGCTGATCAATACCTTCCGGGCATTGAAATCGATGAAATTTAAGCATTAGACATTTTATAATGCCGGATCTAAAATGTAAGTATTCCAAAACAGAACTTATGATCTAAGGAGGCATTTTATTATGAAAATCCAGGACAAAGAAACATTTGATAAAGCTAACGTATTCGGTCTGGGAGCAGAAAACTCCGCTTTTGCGCAGTATTTTATCGGTAATTCTTATCTGAATCCGCTGACTGCCCCCGATGAGTGCGGTCTTTTCCTCGCGAACGTAACATTTGAGCCGGGATGCCGGAATAACTGGCACATCCATCATGCAAAAACAGGCGGCGGTCAGATCCTGATCTGCACTGCCGGAAGCGGCTGGTATCAGGAAGAAGGGAAAGATCCTGTGAGCCTGGAGCCCGGCACAGTCATCGTCATTCCGCCGGAGGTAAAGCACTGGCACGGGGCGAAGGCTGACAGCTGGTTCTCCCACATTGCCTTCGAAGCGCCGGGCACAGAGACGAGCAATGAATGGCTCGAAGCAGTAGATGACGAAACTTATTCCAGATTGTAAAATAGGAGGCACTTCACAATGAGAGATTACAAGAAGACAGATCCTGAATTTATTGAACGTTTTGAGCACTTTGCTTTTGATGAGGTCGTAAATGAAGAGGGGCAGCAGCTTGACGATGTAACTCGCCATATGGCGGTCACTGCCACTCTGCTCGGATGCCAGGGCATCGACGAGTTCCGCCTGGAAGTGCCCCGGGCGCTGGACGCCGGTCTCACTCCTGTCATGCTGAAAGAAGTCATCTATCAGGCAGTTGATTATCTCGGTATCGGACGCGTCCGCCCCTTCCTGGACGCTGCAAACGATATCCTCACAGCCCGGGGAGTGGATCTCCCGCTGGAGGGACAGGCGACTACCACAATGGGAGACCGTCTGGAAAAGGGAGTACAGGTTCAGGCAGACATATTTGGAGAACAAATGAAAGAAGCATGGAAGGCAGGTCACATTAACCGCTGGCTGGCAGACAACTGTTTCGGAGATTACTACACCCGTACAGGGCTGGATTTAAAACAGCGGGAAATGATCACCTTCTGTTTCCTCGCGGAGCAGTAACACTGATATCCAGTATGTCCCGCATCCGCACAGAAAGCAGAGAAACACAGCCGTCCTCTTCCGGGAGCTCAAGGATGATCCTGTTTTCCGCTTCATCCACCCTCCTGATCCTCCCCGCTGCTTTCCGGAACGCTCCTCCGGATTTTCTTGGATCGGGCACAAAATAAGTAATCGTGATCTCCGGTTTTTGACCAGGGATACTCAGGACTGCATGCAGTTTATAATCCAGCGCTGCCCTTTCATCCTCTGAAAGTTCCGGTCTTTCTTCTGTCTGCCTTGCGGTCTCCTTTATCACATCCCCATATCCTGTCAGCGCGGCGAACGGCGCAAACTGAGCCGCCCGGTCAGAGACAGGCATATGGGGATGTCTCTGTGATACATGATGCGGCAGCCCGATAATATCCTCATAATTCATGCCCTATGTCCTCCTATCTGGCTGTTCCTCTCTCTCGCAGTTGATCCTTCCTCCAAATTCAGTCCTTTTAAGATCGCGTTTTTCCCGAATTTTTTCTTAATCTCCAGCACAGCCTCCTGCATCTTCCGCTCCCTCTCCTGTTCCCCCTGTTCCTTTTCCTTCTCTTTCTCGAGCGCAGCGTAATCCGTAAAAAGATTCATCTGCTCAAACTGTATTTTCCCCAGAGCTTCGGACCTGGGGATCACATGTCCTGCCGCCATGCTGATCCGGCGTACCAGAAGCTTTCGATCTGTGATCCGGTCATACAGCTCCGTGACCGCCTGCACGATCTGCTTTGCAGACGAAGTATGCTGCTTTAAGCTGACTGTTCCATGGGCATGCTTCGGGATCTTCCGTCCGTACCGGTCTGTCTTCACCTCTCCGCTATACTGCCTGCGCAGCGCCGGATCTCTCAGATTGTCAATATCATACCCGACTGTCAGCACGATCTGATCCGCAACCAGGTCCTTATCCACCAAATCCAGAGCAAGCTGATCCGCCATCTCCCGGACTACCAGCCCTGCCTTGTCAAACGGATAGGGACAGTGCAGTACCTGCCCTGATCCCACACTGCTGCTCTGAGGCTTATATGCCTTTATATCAGCCATGGTGCACGGCTCCCAGCCCCACGCATGATCGATCAGCAGTTCTGCATTAACTCCGAACATATGATAGAGAAGGTCCTCGTTGTAGTAATCTGCCGGCTTGCCGAGAGAGCACCTGGCAATATCTCCCATTGTGTACAGCCCTTGTTCCTCCAGCTTCTTTGCATACCCCCGCCCTATTCTCCAGAAGTCAGTGAGCGGACGGTGGGACCACAGCAATCTGCGGTAGGACATCTCATCAAGCTCCGCAATCCGCACGCCATTCTCATCCGCCGGGATATGTTTCGCCTCGATATCCATCGCGGTTTTGCAAAGATACAGGTTCGTACCGATCCCTGCCGCAGCGGTGATCCCGGTTGTCTCAAGCACGTCCAGGATCATCTTCATCGCAAGCTCACGGGCCGTCATCTGATAAGTTCTCAGATAGGAAGACGCGTCAATAAACACTTCATCGATCGAGTAGACATGGATATCCTCCGGAGCGATATATTTGAGGTAAACGTTATAAATCTCCCCGCTGACTTCCATATAGCGCGCCATCCGGGGCGGCGCAGTCACAAAATCCACCGCCAGCGCCGGATCCTTTTCCAGCTCCGGAGACTGACAGGACGACCCTGTCAGCTTACGCCCCGGCGCATTTTTCTTTCTGACACCGTTGACCTCCCTGACCTTCTGCACTACTTCGAACAACCTCGGTCTGCCGGGGATACCATATGCTTTCAGGGAAGGAGAAACGGCAAGGCAGATCGTTTTCTCCGTACGGCTTTTGTCCGCCACCACCAGATTCGTTGTCATTGGGTCCAGTCCCCGCTCTACGCACTCCACGGATGCATAAAATGACTTCAGGTCGATCGCGATATAGGTTCTGTCTGTCATCTTCACATCCTCCCTTCGGCTTCGTTTTTTTTAGGATAACATAAATACCCAATTCGAACAAGTGTTCTTTTTGTATTATGTTGCTCTTTTCAGTGACTGAGATTATAATACATATGCCGAATACGCTCAAAGGAGAATTTTTCATGGAAACCATACAGCAGACAAAAAACGAGATTACAGAAGGCATCATCTGGAAGCAGCTTCTCCTGTTCTTCTTCCCTATCCTGCTCGGAACTTTTTTTCAGCAGCTTTATAATACGATCGACAGTGTGATCGTGGGGCAGTTTGTGGGAAAAGAAGCGCTTGCGAGCGTAGGCGGTTCTTCCGCCCAGATCGTTGCCCTTGTGGTAGGCTTCTTCACCGGGCTCTCCTCGGGTGCTGCCGTGACCATCGCGCAGTTCACAGGCGCGGGGAAAGAAAAGACAGCGAACGCCGGTCTCCACAATGCATACGCCATTGCTGCTGCAGGAGGGATCGCGCTTACATTTATCGGGATACTGACGGCTCCCTTCATGCTCCGTCTTATGAATACTCCGGCAGAGACCATGGACGGCTCCCTGACCTATCTGCGGATCTACTTTGCGGGCATACTCTTCGTGCTGATCTACAACATGGGATCTGCTGTCCTCCGTGCCTCAGGTGATTCAAAGAGCCCCCTCTATGTCCTGATCATCTGCTGCATTATAAACATCATTCTGGACACAGCCTTTGTAGTCCTCTTTCACATGGGCGTCATGGGCGTTGCCATCGCCACGCTGATCGC
>USKR01000074.1 GCA_900555215.1 uncultured Ruminococcus sp. | reverse complement strand
GTGAAATACATTCTTCTTCACCAGATTGTAAGCAGTCGGACGGCTGATACTTAAGATATCCTGAATCTCGTCAACAGTATAAGTACGCTTTTCATCTGATCTCGCCATTATAGCTTCTGCATTCTTTTCGTTTAATTCTTCAATTCTATGCTCAAACATTTTTCTTCTCCGCTCCATTCTCTGTCATCATTATTCCTGCTGCTGTAATAACATACAGACGTATTCTCACGGCGCTTCCACATCTTCCGAAATATAAATTCCCAAGCTGATCTTAAGCGCCTCATCCACGCCCTTCATTTCTTCCTTTGACACTTTTCCGAGATAGCTTATAACCCTCGACTTATCAATGGTCTTGATCTGCTCCAACAGTGCGACCGAATCTTCCGGAAGTCCGCGGACTCCTGACAGCAGATAATGTGTCGGCTGATCCTTTTTCTTATTAACCTGCGTAGTCAGCGGCGCAACAATCAGTGTCGGACAAAACAAATTGCCTGTATTATTCTGAAGCACAAGCACCGGACGGGTGCCTCTCTGCTCTGAACCCTTAAATGGATTCAGATTTGCCATATAAATATCCCCTCTGCGGTAAACCCAGTTTTCTTTCATCATCTATCTTTCTCCTTATGTGTACGGGATGTAATGAAAAGCCGCTGAAAATGAAATCTCCGGCGACTTTTCCACAAAAGTTATGATCTTTCTCACATTTGTCCACGACACCCCTGAGAATACGGAGGATAACTCCGGTGGGAAATCATCAGGCGGCGGCTTGCGAACCGCTCCATAGGAATCTAACCTCCCCGCCTTCTTTACAGCCGGGCTGCGAATTACAGAAGTATCATTATTCCCTGCCCGGATCATCGCCCTTCCGGATGCAAAACCGGAATCAATAGGACAGGCGTAGCCATTCTGTCCCCCAAAATTTCTGCCCATAATTGTTAAAAAATGCGTTCTGTATTGAGTGAATAAAGTCTCAGGAAATGATATGTCCGTTCCATGGATAAATCCGTTGGAATATAAATTCATTTCTGGTATAATAGGTGAAAATGGAGGCAATGATGAATATGAGCATTCAATCAGATGTAGAAATATTATCTGTACAGGTAGTAGAGTATTACGCACAAAAGCATCATCTGTCTGAAGCTGAAGTCTTTGATCTCTTCTGTAAACATCAGGTTTTTGAAAAAATACTGATACAGCACGAAACGCTTCATCAATTAGATACGACAGAGACTTTTCAATATGTAGAAGAAATCATAAAAGAAAATGCTCCAGAACTGGTGCTTTACCACGGCTCTAACATCGCATTTGAGAAGATTGATCTTGCGAAATCCCATAACCGCCGTGACTTTGGCCGGGGATTTTACTGTACGGTCTTAGAAACTCAGGCGGAAGAATGGGCCAGACGGCTTTATCTGCGCTCCCGTCAGGGCGGCAGATATGTTTACCGTTATCTATTTCGACAGACAGATGATCTGAAGATCAAGCACTTTGCTGCTCTGGATCAGGAATGGTTGGAATTTATCAAAGAGAACCGCACCAAAGGCGGCATCCAGCACACATACGATGTGGTAGTTGGACCTGTTGCAGATGACAATACAATGGAGACAGTACAGTTATACCTGTCAGGTATTTTAAAAGCCGAGGAAGCTGTGGAAAGGCTTCGCTATAATAAAGTCAACAACCAAGTGTCTTTCCATACACCGATTGCCTTGGAGCACCTGACATTGGAATCCCGAAGGGAGGTTTCGTAAGCCATGGAGGGAAAATATTTTTTTAATAACAAAGATATAACGATGAACCTGTGTATCCAGATCCGGGATGTGATCGACATCATCAAGGAAAGGAGTCATCTTTCCTTTCAGGATGCTGCGGGAGCCTTTTATCATTCTAATACGTATCAGGCTCTGCAGAATACTGAAAATACACTTTGGGCAGAGTCAGCAGGATATATTGCAGATCGGTTCTATGAAGAACAGGAACAAAAAGAATTACAGACAAACTAAAATTATACAGCATATTTAAGAGGGTGTCGCAAAAACATCAAATTAGGTGATGGAGCGATACCCTCGCTCCATTTAAAGAAAAAACAGAAGTGATTCCACTTTGTTTTGTGGATTACTTCCGTTTTTTGACGTACTTTAATAAAGCTACTTGGTTTCTGTTTGATTAAGCAGATTTCTTCACTGGAAACAGATGGGTTCCGGTTCGGTTATTCTGTATTTTAGCATGAAGTTTGTTGAGATTATACCCCATACTCAACAAAAGAATCTCCAGTTTTACTTTGGTTTTTCCACGGAGTAAAAATCTTTGAAATTCATAGTCGTTTTTCAGGACTCCAAATGCTCCCTCCACCTGGATCGAACGGTTCATCCGGTACAGGATCCCGGTTTCGCTCAGGATGTTTTCATATGATTCCTGTCGTTTTTCCAAAAAGCTTTTGGATACATACAGCCGTTTGTTACCTTTTGCTTTCGTACATTTCTCTTTATAAGGACAGTCCGTACAATCTTCGCATTCGTAGACGGTTTCTTCTGATTCATAACCACTCTTACTTTTCTTCTTTTTCAGGAAGAGTGGCTGCAGTTTCTTACCGGCATGGCATATATAGGTATCTGTCTTCTTATCATACGCCATGTTTTCCCGTTTACTGATATCCTTTTTGAAACTTCTCTTTTTCCATTTCTCATATGTCTGCGGTTTGATATAAGGCTTTTGTTTCTGCTCTCTCAGATAGCTGTAGCCTTCTTCACTTTCATATCCTGAATCTGCTGTCACGCTTGGATAACGGAATCCCAGTTTTTCTTCCATTCTCTTTAAAAAAGGTACCAGCGTCCATACATCATTCCGATCCTGAAAAATATCTGTCGCAACAATATATTCACTGTCCACTGCGATCTGTACGTTATATCCCGGCTTCAACTGGGCATTCCGCATATGGTCATCCTTCATATGCATGAATGTAGCATCCGGATCAGTCTTACAATAATTATTCCGACCCCGGAAGCTGGCTGTATGCCAGTCGTAGATAGTCTGCCGTTCCAGAAACCGGCAGATCTTCTGAAGATCCTGCGTTCTTGTTTCTTCCGTTACAGAAAAACTCTGTAGATACTCCTGGTTCAGAAGAGCTACGGCTTCCTGGACTTTCCGGAACATTTTTGTTTCCCATTTCCCCACGGATTTTTTCCAGACAAAGGTATATTTGTTTGCGCATGCCTCCAGCTTTGTCCCATCAATAAAAACGGTTTCCTTAGACAGCTCGCCCGCATGTTTCAATCTCTTTACCATTTGATAGAAGAGAGCTTCACAGGCATCCGCCAGGAATCCGGTACGGAAACGCGCGATCGTGCTGTGGTCAGGTGCTTTCTGCCCGGCGAGCAGCCACATAAAGTTGATATCCCGTCTGCATGCCGTTTCGATTTTTCTGGATGAGTAAAGGTTCTGGGAATAAGCGTAGGTCAGAATCTTGAACATGGTCTTAGGATCCACTGCCGGATTTCTGCCTTTGGCAGAGTAAGCCTGATACAGCAAGCTGTAATCTAATTCCTCCAATTCGTGGCTCAGCAGTCGAACAGAATCATCCTCAGGAACCAAACCTTCCAAATTTAATGGCAAAACCAGTTGATAAGGTTCGCCGAATTCGGTATAATTTTTATGGTATTTTTGGTTAGTAGGCATATCTAATTATACCACGGATTACGGACTCTTCGGAGTCCGTTTTCTGTTTTCAGGCATAAAAATGGAGCCATTGCTCCATAGATGATTACTCATCTATTTTGCAACAGCCTCAAGCAAATTTTATCTATTGAAACTTATGCAGAAGGTTTTGAAAGCCGTCCACAGCCTCCTGTGGTGCCTGTATCTTCATTTTACCTCCAAAGGAGAATACCCATCCGTAAAAAGTTTGGCTGAGGGTAACTTTGACGGTTGCTGAAAAATGATTCTCATCTGCCAGGGTAACCGGCACGCTTTCTCCGAACCGGTCTATTACATAAGTCATTAACTCATTTTCGCACAAAAGAGTGATTGCGCTTTCTGTTTTACTCTTTTTAGCGGTTATGAAACGGGCTGACTGCACAGCGTCTACCAACAATTTTACTTCCGGAACTTCAAAGACACGCTCTCCGATATGATATTGATTCTGTGTACTGTGATTGCATATGATATCTATGCCGAATCCCGTGAGAAGATTGATGTCTGCTTGCAGAGTCTTTCGTGTTGTTTCAATACCGTTGTGCTGGAGGTATTTACCGATTTCCTTTAAGGTGGCAGGGTGTTCTTCATCAGTCTTCTCCCATAAGTATTTCAAGGTTTTTGGCTGTTCATTTTTTCACCCCCGTTTCTTTATAAAAAGGCGGCAACAGGCTAAATCAGTCCGTTGCCGACCCCTTTAATTATTAGATGTTTAGTTTGTTTGTTTCTTTTTCTTGTATGTCACGACACTGAGCACACCGCCTGATACGAACAACAGAGCAATCCACAGCATCATATTGCTGCTGTCGCCGGTTTCAGGGGAAGCGGTTTCGCCGGTTGATGAGGAGTCAGAATTTCCATTGTTTGATTCCGTCGGCTTGTAATTGGGATCAGCTGCGCCGCAGACGGTGCACTTGCCGTTTTCATAATTGTGACCTGTTGCTGGGAGGTCTGTCACATCCTTTGTATCCATATAGGTCTTGCCGTTAAATTCTACGGTTGCCGTATAAGTGGTTACGCCGGCTTCGGTGCAGGTGGCAGGGGTTTTTGTTACCGATGTCACCGTTACTTCCGGACTTTCCTTATGGGTTTTATCCTTTTCACAGGTAAATGTCACGGTGCAGGTCTTTCCATCCTCCGCCCAGCTCCATGCCGGTTCGCCCCAATTGTGTCCTGTGGCTTTGAGTACGGTGTTTTCAAGCTCAATTTCTTCTTTTGCATTTTCATCGCTGAAATACTTATCGCAGTTTTCGCAGCACCAATACTCCATATTTCCGTCCTCGGTGCAGGTGGGGTCTTTGACCTCTGTTTTTATCAGGCTGTGACCGGTAGCAGGGATTGCAGTAATGTTTCCTTTTGCCCCGCAGCGCTCACAAGGCTGGTATTTGCTTCCGTCGGTTATACAGGTAGCTTCGGTTTCCACAGTCCACTCACTGCTGTACTGATGACCGCCGAAATAATTTTCACAAATGTTTGACAATACTACGGCACTTTCTTCGCCTGTAACACCCGAAGCAATCGTTCCTGTGCCTGCGGCGTTCAAGCCAGAATTCTTTTCGCTGTCAAAGGAACAGCCTGTAAAAGTACCTCCGGAATAAGTGCCAATGAATCCACCAGCTTGATAATCTGAAGATGCACCGGTCACAACACCAACTGCATGACATGCGGTTATATTTACATTACTGCTGTCTTCACCTGCAAAACCGCCTACTTTTGGCTCCCATCCGGTAACGATACTGGTTACATCTCCGTAAGCAACACAATTGTTAAACTGACCGTATTCTGCAAATCCCACAAATCCGCCGACTCTCCAATCGTTTCCGCTGACATCTACATCAGCGGAACATTTTGTGTAGGTGGATGCGCCGGCAGGATCCTGCCATATGGCACTGGCTGAATATCCCACAAATCCGCCAACTGCCCAAGCACCGTCTATCGTACCGGACGCTGTACAGTTTTCATAAATAGATCCGCTGTCGTTTCCTACAAAACCGCCGCAGTTGCTGGCGCCGGAGATAGAGACTCTGTCTGCATGACAGTTTGTCGCCTTTACCCAGCTTGCATATCCGAGCATTCCGCCGATATTGTTGCTACCATTTGTACGGGTTACATAAACGAAACCGGATACCGTGATATTTTCAAACACGACAGACTGGGTATCGCTTCCCATAACATTGCCTGCCAAAATGGCGCCGGAGCACTCATTTAATCCGGTTTCATCCACATAGACCGTTGCACCGGTGATGGTCAGATCCTTTGCCCCAACGGGAGATCCATTTTTTTGAATGTTGATTTTACCAAACAGTCCACCGCAATAGTGATCGATTCTTTCATCTACAAACATTCCGCTGATCGTTTTATCATTTCCGTCTAAAAAGCCCTGAAAACTATTGTTGATTGTAGTACCGTTAGATGTCCACTTATAAAGCCCAATAGGAACCCAGCGGTGAGCGCCCAAATCAATGTTTTCTGTCAGAACAAAAAAGGTTCCCTGATACGAAGTCCCTCCGCTGACATCATTGGAAAGCTTTGCAAGCTGTTCGGCAGTGGCGATCTGGTAAGGATCAGCCTCGGTACCAGTGCCTCCGGCAAAACCACTTGCGGCATAGTCTGTCCAGACTCCTTCCGGACTTGCAGCGAATACTGTAGCAGGCAGCAGAGCAACACTCAGCACCAGTGATAACAGCACTGCAAATATTTGACTGTGTAATTTGTGTTTCATCGTATTTATCCTTCCTTCGCTATATAGCAGCGGAAATGCCCCGTTCAAATGATTTGACCGGAGTATTTCCGCAAATCTTTACTCCGCATGTTTTTTCTTTCTGTATGTCACGACACTGAGCGCCCCGCCGGATACGAACAGCAGCGCAATCCACAGCATCATATTGCTACTATCGCCAGTCTGCGGAGACTGGGTATCGTC
>USKR01000073.1 GCA_900555215.1 uncultured Ruminococcus sp. | reverse complement strand
CCCTGCAGCATTGTTTCATCAAAATGGATCACGTATTCCACATCCTTTCCGCTCTTCTCATCACCTAATTATAAGTTTTCCATGCTGTGCGAGTCAAGGAACGCTTTCAGATCGCGGGCAGCATCTTGTACTTTCCCTTCCCGGAGTTTATAATACGCCGGACGACACTCTTATCATGCATGTCGGCCTGACACTGCGGTTTCCTGTCTATGAGCACAGTATAAACAGTAACCCACGGAAAGAAATTGTCGGAACTTCACGAACGATTGTTTCCTTCCCCCGCTCCCCCCTGTGCTATAATGTCCGTAAAGCGGGGACAGCCTTCTGATGGCTCAGCCGTAACGCTTCCATGCATCTTCAATGCATCCCGCTTACAGATCCGCAGATCAGAATAGGAGGTATAAATATTAATGGGTGAGGTCAGATTTATGATTTCCGAGGCCGCGAAACAGGTAGATGTAGAATCCCATGTGCTCAGATACTGGGAGGAAGAACTCGACCTGAAGATCGGGCGAACGGAGATGGGCCACCGATATTATACCGATGATGACATCCAGCTTTTCCGCTGTATCAAGAAACTGAAAGATGAAGGAATGCTGTTAAGAGAATTAAAACCCCTGATCCCGGAGCTGAAAGAAACCCGGCTTAAGATAAAGTCCGGCGGGACTTCCAAAGAGACGGCGGCTTCTGCGCCGTCTCCCGCCCCGGTTCCTGGCGCGCCGCCGGTCTCAGCCCCAGACTCATCTCCAGCTTCCCTGCTGGCTTCGACTCCGGTCTCAGCCCCTGAATCGGGAGATGTTATGATCCCCCTGAAAAATGTGGAACAGATGCGGACCCTGGTCGGGGATGTCTTCCGGGAAGCGCTCAGCGAAAACAATACGGTATTAAAAAAAGACATCAGCAGTACCGTGACCGCTGATGTCGTACATGAAATGGATTTTCTTCTTCAGGCGAAAGAGCGCCAGCAGGAAGAGCACTTCCGCAGGCTGGACTCTCTGATCCGCCAGCAGCAGGCGACCCGGAAAGAGTCTGCCAAGGGCGGCGCCATTATGCGCTTGAGAAAGATCTTTACATAAAAAGCTCTACTGCTGCCGCAGTTCATTCCCAAAGCGTGTGTACTGCGGCATCCACGCAAGGCGCACGGTCCCGATGGGGCCGTTCCTCTGCTTTGCGATGATGATCTCCGCTATATTCTTATCCTCTGTATCCGGATTATAATAGTCATCCCTGTATATAAACATACATACGTCCGCATCCTGCTCGATGGCTCCGGACTCACGCAGATCCGAGAGCATGGGGCGCTTGTCCGTCCTCTGCTCCACCGCGCGGCTGAGCTGAGACAGCGCAATGACAGGTACATTCAGCTCTCTTGCAAGTCCTTTCAGGGAACGGGAGATCTCCGAGATCTCCTGCTGGCGGCTTTCGTTCTTCCTGCCCCCGCTTCCGCTCATAAGCTGGAGGTAGTCGATGATGATCAGGTCCAATCCCTGTTCCAGTTTATATTTCCGGCACTTTGACCGCATCTCTGAGATTGAGATACCCGAGGTATCATCAATGATCATCCTGGAATTACCGATGGTCCCTGCTCCTTCGATCAGCTTCTCCCAGTCTGTGTCTGTCAGGCTGCCGGTCCTCAGCACCTGGGCGTCTACATGGGATTCCAGCGAGAACAGACGGTTTACAAGCTGTTCTTTGGACATCTCGAGACTGAAGATCGCCACTGCCAGATTCTGCCGGAAAGCCACATGCTGGGCGATATTGAGCACGAACGCCGTCTTTCCCATGGAAGGACGCGCCGCGATCAGCACCAGGTCCGAGCGCTGGAGCCCGGACAGTTTATAGTCAAGATCAATAAATCCCGTGGGGATCCCGGTCACAGTCCCTTTTGTCTTTGACGCCTTTTCGATCACATCCAGGGCGTTGAGCACTACCTGACGGATGGGCACATATTCCTGGGAATTTCCGTGCTCCACGAGCTCAAACACCTGCTTCTCTGTCTGTTCCAGTATCTCATCCAGCGGACGGTTCTCCAGATAGCAGGTGTTGGCGATCTCCTCGTTGATTTTGATAAGCCTGCGAAGGATCGCCTTATCCTTTACGATCTCCGCGTAATATTTGATATTTGCAGATGTCTGCGTGCCTGCGAGAAGCTCTCTGGCATATTCCATACTGCTGATCTCCGGCGGGACATCCTTTTCCTTCAGATGCTCCTGCAGTGTGATCAGATCCACCGGCCGCCCTTCCTTGAAAAGCTCCACCACGGCATCAAACAGGATCCCGTACGCCGTCTGATAGAAATCTTCTCCCGTGAGCATCTCTGACGCCACCATCACAGCATCCTGATTCATGAGCATCGCCCCCAGCACTGCCTGTTCTGCCTCAATGCTGTGGGGCGGTATCCGTTTCATTGCCGCTTCTATATTTTCCATAAAGAATGTCTCCTTATGCTTCTTCTTTCACGACTACCTTCAGTTCAGCCGTCACCTCCGGATGAAGCTTGACAGATACGATGTGTGTCCCGAGAGACTTGATCGCCTCTTTAAGCTGGATCTTTTTCTTATCCACCTCCAGATTCATCTGCTCCTTCACAGCCGCCGCGATCTCCTTGCTGGACACAGAGCCGAATGCCCTGCCGCCCTCGCCGACCTTGATCGCAAGCTCCACCTTGCCCTCGGCAAGTTCTGCCGCCAGTTTCTTAGCCGCGTCCAGATTCTCCTGAGCTACTTTCTTCTCATTGTTTTTCTGGAGCTTTAAGTCATTCAGGTTTTTTCCCGTCGCCTCTACCCCTAATTTTTTCGGGAGGATAAAATTCCTCGCGTATCCGTCATTTACATTTACGATCTCACCTTTTTTCCCGAGAGATTTTACATCCTGTAATAAAATTACTTTCATATCCTAAATATCTCCTTCCTCGATCATTTCGTCTATAGTCTCTTTCAGTATTGTGATCACTTCCTGGATATTCGTATGGTCAAACTGCGCTCCCGCGGAATTGATGTGTCCGCCTCCGCCCAGCTTCTCCGCGATGATCTGTACATTGACCTCGTCAATGGAACGGGCGCTTAAGTAAATCTTTCCCTCATATACGGTCAGTACAAAGGAAGCCTTGATCCCGCTTATATCCAGAAGCTCATTCGCCGTCTGGGCGGCGAGCACGGTAGAACTCTCTATATCGCTTGGGCACTCCGCGATGGCGTACTCTTTCCGGTACACCTCTGCCTTGCGCATTGCTTCGGCTTTCGCGCGGTAGGACGCCATGTCGTCACGGAACATCTTGCGCACGCGAGTGATATCGGCTCCGCATCTTCTGAGGAACGCGGCCGCCTCAAAAGTACGCACGCCCGTACGGTTCATAAAGTTCCTCGTATCGATCATAATCCCCGCATACAGGCAGTCTGCCTCCACAGACGGGATCTTAATGTCATCCGCAATGTACTGCAGCACCTCCGCGACCATCTCACAGGAGGATGAAGAATACGGCTCCACATAGGAGAGCACCGCATTCTCGATCACATTGCTGCTCTGTCTGTGATGGTCCAGCACCGCGGTCATGCGGGAGCGCCTCAGAAGCTCCGGGCACTCCGTCATCTGGGGCTTGTTCGTATCCACCACAACAATCATCGTATTATCCGTAAAATAGTCCATCGCCTGGTCTGATGTAAGGAAAATATCGTCCTCATATGCCGGGCTCTCCGCGATCTCATCATACAGAGGCCGCACGGATTCCGTCACTGTATTGATGATGATGTGCGCCTTTTTCTCCAGGCTTACAGCGGCTCTGTAAATCCCCATGCACGCGCCGAAAGAATCCGGATCTGCGATCTTATGTCCCATGATCATGACCTGATCCTTTGTGACGATAAACTCACGCAGCGCCTCTGCCTTGACGCGTGCTTTCACTCGGGTATTCTTTGCAGTCTGCTCTTTTTTCCCGCCAAAATAAGTAATGCCGTTGCAGTCTTTGATGACTGCCTGGTCTCCGCCTCTCGCGAGAGCCAGGTCGATCGCCACGCGGGCATACTGATAGCTGAGCGCATATGTCGCGGTATTGAGCCCCAGCCCGATACTGAGCGTCGCTGAGCGGGCATTTCCGATATTGACCTGCTTAACTTCCTCCAACAGGGAGAATTTGTCTTCCGCGATCTTTTTATAGCTTTCTTTTTTAAGGACAATGAAGTACTTGTCCTTCTCCATTTTTTTGACAATCCCGTCCACATCGCCGATGTATTTATTGATCTTTCTGTCGATCAGCGCCACAAGCAGCGACTGGCGCACTTCTTCAACGCTTTCCATGACCTCGTCGTAATTGTCAATGTAGATCAGGCCCGCGATCATCCTCTGGTCTTCATTTTCCCGGATGTACGCGTTAAGCTCTGTCACATCCTGCATGGACACAGCGACAAAGAATTCTTCGTCTTCCGGGATCTGCAGGAGCTCCTCCTTCTGGCTGAAGCCCTGGAGGGACACGCGCCGCAGTTCCACCTGATAATCCCTGTCCTTATAGGTCACTTCCATCAGGGAATGCTCCAGGTCTCCCTTTGGGAATACTCCAGGATGAAGGTCCGGGATCATCTTGTTCAAATACTTCTCTTTTCTCGGTCCCTGCGTCATCAGGGCATCAAAGGCATCGTTCTTCCAGAGGATACGACCATCCTCCAAAGCGATCGCATAGGGCACGGCAAGCTCCTTTAGAAGGGTATGCTCGATCCCTTTGTACTGCGCTGAAAACTGGATCAGGTCCGCCAGGATCAGAGAACGGTTATAAAAATACAGTCCCCCTGCGATGGCAAGATATACCAGGATAAATACAGACATCATAAATCCTGCTTTTTTGTCGATCATATAAAGCCAGAGATTCATTGCCGCAAGCAGAACTGTCATGATAAGCGGCCAGTTCATGTACATCCTGAGCTGTCCTTTTAAGCGCATACCTTTTTTCTTTTTCATGATTGTTACACCTCATCCATATCTGCCTCAGAGCGGCAGACATGCATAATGCAGAACTTATAAATTTTTCAGATTTTTGTTATACCGCTTTATTATATCACCTTTTTCGTTTTTATTCTACTATAAAAAACCACCGCTAATCCCCGCGCACAAAAAGAAAGCGCCGTCCCGGTTTATCCGCCGTATGACGCCGCTTTCGGATATTTAAAATTAACAGGTCGCCCCGCCTTTCAGGTGTTTCTGCGCCTTGATATTCTCTTCCTTACGCGCCAGGAGATCATCTGCGAGGAGCTGCTCCTGGACATTCTCAAATCCGAGTCTTGCCACAGTATCAGCAAAACGCTCCCCTGTGATACCCTGCTCGCGGAACAGCAGGATCGCTTTTTCTACAATGGAAAGCACCTCTTCTTTATCCGTAAACACCTTGTCCAGGTATCTTCCCTGAGCCACCTTCTTGCCCCAGCGTCCGCCAATGTAGATGCGGTAGCCGTTTGTGTAATCCTCCACTGCGTGGAACGGACATTTACCCACACAGCGTCCGCAGTGGTTACATTCATTCTCATCGATCGTGATCTTCCCATCAGCCATTTTTGCCACATGGATCGGGCAGTTATTCTCGATCTGGCACACCTTGCATCCCCTGCATTTCTCCAGGTCAATCTGAGGCACTCTCTGACCAATGATTCCCAGGTCGTTCAGATCCGGCTTCACACAGTTATTCGGGCAGCCGCCCACTGCGATCTTAAATTTATGAGGCAGCTTGACCTCACGGTAGCCGTGGTAAAATCTCTCATGGATCTCTTCTGAGAGAGCAAACGTATCGATCAGCCCGTACTGGCATGTGGTTCCCTTACAGGATACGACCGGGCGCACCTTAGATCCGGTCCCTCCTGTTTCCAAGCCGGCCTGCATGAGGTATTCTCTGAGCGGTTCGATATTGTCAAAAGGCACTCCCTGGATCTCCATGGTGAGACGGGACGTCATCGTGACTTCCCCGCTTCCGAAGCGCTCTGCAGCTTCTGCGATCACTCTCGCTTCCTCGGCAGTGATTTTTCCGTTTCTTGTGATCACGCGCCCGTTGAATTTGTCCGGCGTCCTTTTATCCTTCAGGAAGCCCAGCGCTTTTACCCTTGTCTCTTCCTCTTTGGTAACCTCTGCTTCTGCATTCTTCACTTTCACATCATTAAAGAATGTGGCTCCTTCCAGAACAACCGTATTTTCATATCCATAATAGCGCATCCTGTTCTGGAGGAAGTACGCTCTCTTTCCTTTCGCACATACAAGGAGGATCTTTTCTTTCTTATCCAGTCCTTCGATCTCACCGTTTACCTTTGCCAGATTCACAAAGAATGCCCCTCTGATTGCAGGCTCCGGCTGTACGTCTACCACGCGGTATCCCTCCGCCTTGCCGGCCGCGTACTCTGCGGGCGTCATGCTGACAAATGTACCGTCCAGCTTATTCATCATTACATAGACTGCCTGCACAAACGGATGGATCGCTGTGGAAAACGGCGGCGCATACGCAAAGTCCGCATTCTCAAAATCTTCCAGGACGGCGCCCATGTTAATTCCTATGACCGCGATGTCCACCATCTTGTCCACCTCGCCCGGTCCGAACACCTGGATGCCAAGGAGCTTCCTTGTCGCCCGGTCCGCGATCAGCTTTGTGATAAAGAAGGAGGCGTCCGGATAATAGTGCGCTTTGTCATCTGTGGGCA
>USKR01000072.1 GCA_900555215.1 uncultured Ruminococcus sp. | reverse complement strand
ATCTCTACCTGATAACCGATCTTCCCTCCGCTGAAAATAATCCTCTCCTTCTCTGCCGCACTCTTATCGATGACTGTCCGGAACTGCTTCTTCATCCCAATGGGCGAGCAGCCGCCGTGGATATATCCGGTCAGGGGAAGCAGCTCTTTTGACTTGAGCATCTCAATACTCTTTTCCCCTACGCTCTGCGCGGCTTTTTTTAAGTTCAGCTCTTTATTCACCGGTACGACAAACACGTAATTTGTTTTCGACTTTCCCACTGTGACCAGCGTCTTAAATACCATTTCAGGATCTTCCCCGAGCGCTTCCGCAACCTCCGTGCCGCTCACTGCCCCAGTATCCAGATAATTGTGGCTGATATAGGTTATCTTTTTCTGATCTAATATACGCATGACATTCGTCTTGTCATTATTCTTTGCCATAAGTCTCACCCTTTCCGGTCATATTGTATCACTGTACCAGATCAGGTGTCTATATAGTTTTCCCGCGCACCGGTCCTTATGTCGTCTCTTGTTCATCCTCGTACAAACTCCAGCAGGGGTTTCAGATACTCTTTATCTGTCCAGTCGCATTTCTGCCCGGCGGCACACATAAGCGCTGACATCCACGGCTCATAGTCATCCGGATCTTTTTTCGCCACTGCTTTCTGAAGCATCCGGCAGAGCGTGCGGTCTTTAAAAGTCATACCTTTCTCATCCCATGCCCCTCTTCCGTAAAATACCGGAATTTCTTTCAGGTCCTCCTTCAAATTATGCGCCCTGACTTCTTCAAACGTCTTCTCGTCAAACGGCGAAGCCCCTGCGCAGAATACAGCGATTTTCTTATCTCTTAACGCGCGGTAATTTTTTCTCAGGAAGGACAGCCCGGCTATCCCTGAAGCATAAATACCGCCGCACAGGATAATGGTATCGTATTCTTTCACCGCATCGGCCTTCGCCCCGGCTGTCCGGACTGTGTCAAATCCCGTCTCCTCTTTCAGCCAGTTGACATATTTTTCTGTCGCACCGTATTTTGACTGCCAGATAATAATCCCTTTCTTCATCGTCTCTTTCTCCTTATTTCCGTCTGTCCGGCTTCTCTTTTTCACAGTGTACCATTTTCCTTGTTTCCATGTCCATAAGGCATCTGCTGATTTTTCCTGATCTTAACATTGAGGACCCGGTCCGGGCATACGCCGCAGTCTGACTCCCTGTCTCCGAGCTCGATATCCACATGGAGGCTGGACAGACAGTTCGGGCAGTATATCCTTTTTCGTATTTTCGTCTATTGCAGTGCGTTCTCATCCACAAACGCATCCATCAGGCTTCCATACCCATAGTAATCCACCACATATTTTATGCCGTCCAGAACTTCTTCTCTGGAATAATCATGTTCCTCAAGGAATTCATCTGTCTTTCCGTTGAGCTTCTCATAAAACATGAGGGCAAGTTCAAAATAAGCCCTGCTGCCCTGATCCAGCCCGTCCAGGAGCAGATTTTCTGCTTCGTTGATATCCCCGTCATCGGCCATGGCGGTCAGCTTTCTATAGCGTTCCATCACCTCCAGCGGTACCGCTTCCTCATCATTCCTGTCAATATCCTTGCCAAACACCAGCCTGATCAGCATCCGGACCATCTCATGCACGATCCTCATATAATAATCTTTTTCTTCAAACATGGTTAAAATATTCCTTTCCGTCTATTCTCGCACTTTCTGTCCGGAAGCACTGTCATGGTCCCGGGACACAGCGGTCACTCCGGCTTCCGTGCTTTCACCAGCAGCATCATAGGACGCCGTATCTCATCCTTCATCCCAGGAAGTTCCAGCATTTTCTCAGAAGGATACGCTTCCTCCACAGCCTCAAGAACAAATCCGCACAGCAGCAGGCCGTTCAGGATCTGTGTGAGCGTGTGGTGCTGTTTCATAACTTCACACCCAAGGAATTTTGTCTTCCTCTCACCCGGATAAAAGTAGTCGTCCACAGGCCAGTAAAGAGTCTTCCCTTCCCCGTCTCTGATCCAGTCCTGTCCCACTCCCGAGGTATATACCGGATGTTCGATATTAAACAAAAATGTGCCCCCGCCTCTCAGGGTACAGTATACCTTCCGGTACACATCCTCCAGGTCTGCGACATAATGCAGTGTCAGATTTGAGATCACACAGTCCCAGCTCTCTGCCGGATAATCATACTCTTCGAGACCGCAGACGCGGTATGTGATCTTCTCGCTCTTATTCCTCTTTACTGCTTCCTCGATCATCCGGGCGCTGATATCAATCCCCAGGATTTGTTCCGCTCCCAGACTGGCGGCATACATACAGTGCCATCCATATCCGCAGCCCAGATCTAAGAACCGTTTTTCCCGCACATCCGGGAACAGCTTCTTAAGCTGGGGCCATTCCCCCGCCCCAGATAATCCCTCCCGGCTTCTTGACATCTGGGCATACTGATGAAAAAACCGCTCGTCATCGTACTCGATCTTCATTTACCATCTCTCCTTCAGGTCATAGTTTTCCCCTCGCCGCCAAGGCTCTCTCACTGCCTTCTCGCTAGACAAACCAGCCAAAAGATCAGGTCGGCAAATACCAAGCCTATAAAGACAGGCAGAAACCATGACGGAAGATTTTTTCCTGTTATGCCGTACACAGTCAGGAAAGATATCTGTGGAAAATGCTGTAGCACAGTAAGACCGATATAGAGAATCCACATCATCACCGGCAGAAAAACCATTCCTTTCAGCCTGCCGGGACATTGCTGCAGTGCCCCGTCTTCAGGGAACTCTTTTCGTCATCCGAGGCTGATCTCTGCGCCCGCCTTCAGCTGATGCACCATACCGCCCAGCTCCTTTTTCAGGATCTGATAAGCATCGCCCCCGGTACAGTGTCCTGTCCAGATCTGCTCTACGCCGGTATCCCGGAGCTTTTTTGCGAAATCACTTACATACTCTTCCGTTTTATTGAAAAGATGAAATCCCCCGGCCATGATCCTGACACGCCTGCCCGGAAAAGTATCTGACACTTCCGCTATAATATTGTCCGCGCCCCCATGGCAACAGCTGTTAAACACTGCCAGACCATCCCCTGTGTCAAATACAAGGCTCTGCTCATGAGAAAAATCATCCACGGTACAGTACTCCTTATCCCGCAGATACATGCGTTCCCTCATTCCTGCATTTTCAAGCCCGCAGGTCTTATGAGGGATCAGCCACATCCCTTTTTCAAGTTCCACATCTCCGGAAACCCGGACGATCCTGTCTTTATACTGTTCGAGAAGTCCTTTCCTGATTCCGATATATTTCCATCTGCTCTCCTCCTCTTTATAGCAGTTTTCCCCGCAGGATTCCCTCAGATAAAGCTTTGCCTTTGTATTTAGCGCAAAGAACTCCGCCATTCCATCCGCATGGTCATAGTGTGCATGAGAGAGCACTGCATAATCCGCCTCATTCAGAGAAATTCCGAGCTTGCTGGCATTCTCCGCGAACAGCCCGTCAGCGCCGGCATCCAGGAGCACCTTTTTACCTCTGAACTCGATAAAAAAGCTTAATCCCCACTCACCTGCCAGATCTTCAGTACCGATATTATCTACTAAAACTGTTGCTTTCATTTTCCACCCCTCCGCCCTGTCCGCAGATCACAATTCCCCAAGCATCTGCGCCGGGTTATCCGCTGCTTTGACCTTGCCGAATGCTTTGACGATCAAGCCGTCCTCATCGATCAGATATGTTGTGCGCACGACTCCCATGGTTTTCTTCCCGTACATGTTCTTTTCCTTCCAGACATCGTACGCCTGGATGCATGTTAACTCCGGATCTGAAAGCAGGGTAAAGGGCAGTCCGTATTTCTCCTCAAATTTCTTGTGTGATGCCGCGCTGTCCTTGCTCACACCGATCACAACAGCGCCCTTTTCCTGGAACTGGGGATACAGTTCCCCGAACCCGCACGCCTGTTTAGTACATCCGGGCGTATTGTCCTTCGGATAAAAATACAGGATCACCTTCTTCCCCCTGTATTCCTCCAGTGTGTGCATATTCCCGTCCTGATCCGGCAGTTCAAATGCCGGAGCCTTTGTTCCGATTTCTAACATGATTCTTCCTCCTTCTCTTTTATCATCACATAATTTGTCAGCAGGACGCCCTTTCGCTCTACCTGCTGTTCCTTTACCGCTTTGTAGCCCCGCCTTTCAAAAAAGGGCTTTGCCGTGATGGACGCGTGCGTTGTAAAACGCGGTGCCCTGACCGCCCTCTCCATTTTATCACAGAGCGCTGAAGCGATCCCTCTGCGCTGAAAATCCTTGTGCACATAAAGCCTGTCGAGGTATCCGTTGTCATCCATATCTCCGAATCCGATAATGTGTCCGCCTTTAACGGCTACAAAAGTATGATGTTTCCGGAAAGAACTGTCCCATTTTTTCAGGTCCGCCTCTCCGTCAGCCCATGCGTACAATTGTTCCTCTGTATAATCTTTTGCATTTACTGTATGGACTGTCTCATAGAAAAGCTCTGCGAGAGCCCTGCAGTCCGCGGTCTCATATTTCCGGATATTCAAATTGTTTCCACTTCCCTTCCGCCTGCCGCTTACAGCCGTTTTTCCATACAGACTTCCTGTCCATTCTAACACAGCGGTGCCGTATCTGACAAGAAAAGACCCCGCAGCCCAAAGGCTGCGGAGCCGTCTTTATCATCTTCTTATTTTTTAATAGCGGACATAAATCATACCGCTCTGCACCGGACCGATGATCACGCCGATCCCGTAATCTGCTGCGTGGATCATCTGACCGTTTCCTATGTAAATCCCGCAATGCTGTGCATTTACACACACATCTCCGGGCTGCGGATCACTTACCTGAGGCCACCCTAAAAATGTAAAAGTATTACCCAGTCTTTGGTACTGTCCTGTCAGGCAGTATGCCACAAATCCCGAACAATCAAACAATCCCGGGCTGCAGGCGCCCATGCTGTATTCTGCCTTTCCTACCCAGCTGTATGCACGGTCGACAATTGCGTTTCCTGTCACTACGTCATAGGATGGCTCTGTATAACCGGAACCTCCTCCGCCACTATTTCCTGTGCTTCCTCCTGTAGTTGTACCTCCTGTTGTCCCGCTGTTATTGGTTGTACTGTTATTTGTATTATTATTGTTATCTGCCGCCGTCTGAGCTGCCGCTTCCGCTGCTTTCCGCTCTTCCTCAGCCTTTCTTGCCGCTTCCTGGATCATCTCATCAAGGTTGGAAATTTCATCCTGCTTGGAATTGATCGTCTCGGTCAGAACTGCCTGCTGCGATTCATATTCAGCTTCTGTCTCCTTAAGATTTTCCATCTCAGTCTCGAGAGTAGTCTGAAGCTCCTCGATCTGCGTTATTGTATCAGCATATTCCTGAAGCTGTGTGCGGTCATACTCATGCACCTTCTGGGAATATTCCGCCTGGGACAGCATATCTGAAAAAGACCCTGACGTCAGTACTTTCTCCATGGCTGCTGTGCCGCTTCCCGACTCATACATATATTTAATGCGGAGCTTCATTGCCTCATACTGTTCTTCTTTTTTCGCCTCTGCCGCCTCAAGATCCGCTTCTGCCTGCGTGATCTCCTGCCCCGTATTGATCATTTCCGTCTCCAGCTCACTCGCCTTTGTGATCAACGCATCTAATTCTGACTGAAGGTCTGTCAGCTCGCTCTGGGCATCTTCTTTCTGATCTTCCAATTCGCTCTGGCTGGGATCTGCATATACCGGAGTCACAGACAACGAACAGATAAGCGCTGCTGCTAAAAATATATTCTGTACCTTTTTTAATCTCATCTTTTCTCCTTTCTTGTTGTCAGGAGCCATCCCTTTATATAGCAGGGAATATCTGCATAACCTTCTCAATATATGTAAAAATTATAATAAATCCTGTTGGGAATTTCAATGCATTTTTAATATTTCCGTAATAATTCACAGACAATTCATAAATACGGAAACTCTTTCTTCAAACTTAAACCGTATGCTTCTATTTGTATTTTTAAGGAGTATGTGCTATTCTGAGAGAAAAATTTAACCAACGGAGGTAACATGATATGAACTTTACATTCGCCCATAATAACCTGAATGTCTATGACCTGGAAAAATCTTTAGACTTTTATGAAAAAGCGCTCGGTCTTACCGTGACCCGCACAAAAGAAGCAGATGACGGCAGCTTTAAGCTGGTTTATCTGGGTGACGGCACGACTCCTCACCAGCTTGAGCTTACATGGCTGCGTGATATGGACCGCCCGTATAACCTCGGGGACAACGAGATACATCTTGCGTTCGTCACCGATGACTTTGACGCTGCCCATGAGAAACACAAAGAAATGGGCTGTATCTGCTATGAGAATCCCGGCATGGGAATCTATTTTATCTCAGATCCGGACGGATACTGGCTTGAGATCGTTCCCGCAAAATAAACGCCACGCAGACAATTTATATTTGTCCGCAGTGATATAAAAACAGGGTTCTGTGCTTTCGTGCACAGAACCCTGTTTTAAGTTTATCTTTTTTCTTAAATATCCTGTTTTTAATAGCGGACATATACCATTCCGGCCTGTACCGGTCCGATGATAACTCCGATTCCTACATCCGCGCAGTGGATCATCTGTCCGTTTCCTATGTAAATACCGCAGTGACCTGCATTCACACACACATCGCCGGGCTGCGGATCACTTACCCTCGGCCATCCGAGGAATGTAT
>USKR01000071.1 GCA_900555215.1 uncultured Ruminococcus sp. | reverse complement strand
TCCTTCTGCCGCTGCGCCAATCCGCTCCTGAATCTGCCTGGAATATCCGTTTGCCACTTTGCTCACCTCCTTTTGTCTCGAATATTATATATTATTCGGGACAAAAAAGCAATATACCTGTCCCTTTCCCTAAAGGATTCCCAGGAAAAAACCTCCTGATACCTTAGCAACTGGCTCAAAATGTGCCCCGGTAACGAATAGATACTGAATCTGCTGCTTTTCATTTTAATTTTTTTAATACTTCGCCAATATCCCCGTCAATGCAGATAGAACGATTTGCAATTTCTCTTGGGGCGCCGGCTTCCCCCAGGTTGACGCAGGCATAAACCGCCCAGGGATTCTCCGCTGTCATTCTCCAGAAGGAAAATTTCACTATACCGGGAGTATTTGCCCCCACGCGCAGTTCCAGATACAGGATATGCATGCCGTCATGGCACCTGAAAAAATCTTGATATCGCTTTGCAGCCACATACCAGCCCTGGTCCTGCACAAAGGTATCGTCCGCTCTCAGGTTCATGCTCATCGGTTTCCCGCACCTCGGGCAGAGGGGAACACTCTCTGAGGGAATCTCCATTTTCGCTTTCACGCCGTCCGGGAGGAACAGCCTGCCTCCTCCGTCAATCTCATACCCCTGAGCCAAGACCATCTGCCGGACAGCCTCTTCATTGTCGTATGTGCTGTCATGGCATGGCACGGAACACTGGAACAGTCCATAATCGCCCTGCGTATAGAACAGGCGCTGCCTGTCAAATCCTGCCTTCTGGAAACAGTGATCCACATTGGTGGTAAGGACAAAATAGTCCTTGTCCTTTACTAAGTCATTCAGTTCCTGATACACCGGCTCAGGAGCATCCATATACCGGTTGATGAAGATATACCTGCTCCAGTAAGCCCAGTGTTCTTCCGGCGTATCATAAGGATAGAAGCCCCCGGAATACATATCCGTGTACCTGTACTTCTCATAGAAATCCTCAAAATATTCTTTAAATCTTGTCCCTGTATACTGCATCCCCGCCGCCGCAGATAAGCCTGCTCCCGCGCCAATGATCACTGCGTCCGCAGTTTCAAGTTCCTTTTTGAGTCTCCTGATCTGCTCCTGGTAATTTGCTGCTGATGATAGGTCTGATCTTCTTAAAAACATGAAATATTACCTCGTTTTTACTGTACTCCATTCTTTTTAATCATAATCAACTCCGCGCCCGCCGTAAAGTACGCACAATTTTGTGGCATAGTTACAAAAAAGTAACCATAACGTTTCGCAAATGAAACTCCTCAGCCCTTGTTCCTATATTGATTTTCCCGATATGTTACACTATAATCAGAATGTAACATTCGATTTGAAACTATTAAAAAGCTTAACAATAGATATGAGGTGACACTATGCTTACCAAAGAAGAATTACCCGCATGCCCGGTGGCGACCACCGTACAGCTGATCGGCAGCAAATGGAAACTGCTGATCATAAGAAATCTGCGCTCACGTCCCTGGCGGTTTAACGAACTGAAAAAGGATCTGGACGGGATCAGCCAGAAGGTCCTGACAGACAGCCTCCGCTCCATGGAAGAGGACGGGATCATTACCCGGACCGTATACCCGGAAGTGCCTCCGAGAGTAGAATATGCACTGTCACCTCTCGGGGAATCCATGCGCCCGATCCTTGACGCGATGGAACAATGGGGTAACGAATATAAAAAGCTGCTTCAGTGATCTTCCGCCTGTCTCCGTGGATGGAGGCAGGTATTTTTTGTTGAATACATATTCAATGACATTCAGTATTTCTCCGCTCTAAAATCAATAGCATACAATGGATTTTCTTCAAATGTATAATCCGATATTATCCAATCCCTGCGTCCATATATTTCTTCCGCGCTCCTGACGGTTTTACACTTACAAAAGCGTAAGTGTATTCTGTTCGCACTGTTGATATAATAACCATAACCCCGGAACAATGAGTTCCGCCGGGCGGCATTTTTGTCCGCGTCCCGGGAACGGACAGCTCTGCCCCAAAGCACTGTGAAAGGAAGGGACTGCATATGGAACAGACACAGAACCAAGCAGGAACAAAGCAAGAGTCATTCAATCACCAGACATTAAGGCTTGAGCATGTAAAGAAATATTATGGAAATCACGGAAATATCACGAAAGCCGTGGATGGCATTTCCCTGCATGTGGATCAGGGGGAATTCGTGGCGGTCATGGGAGCCAGCGGCTCCGGCAAGACCACGCTCTTAAACTGCATCGCTGCCATTGACAGCGTCACCAGCGGGCACATCTTCGTCAGCGGACAGGACATCACCGCCATCCGCGAGCGGGACCTGGCGGATTTCCGCAGGGAGAACCTGGGATTCATCTTTCAGGATTTCAACCTGCTGGACACGCTGACCATCGGAGAAAACATTTCCATGGCACAGATCATCAGCGGCGCGTCACCGAAGGTCATTGACCGCAGGGTGGCGGATATCGCCGGGAAGCTGGGCATCAGCGGCATTTTAGGGAAGTTTCCCTATGAGGTGTCCGGCGGACAGAAGCAGCGCTGTGCCTGTGCAAGGGCGCATCCTTGTCCTGAAGGACGGAAAGATCTTCGCCGAGACACGCAAAGGCAGGAAGACGAGAAGAGAATTTTTCATTGAGATCCTGGACATCCTGACTCTGCTGGGAGGTGACACGGGAAATGTTGTATAAGCTTGCCTTTCGAAATGCTAAAAGGAGCCTGAGCGACTACGCGGTCTGCCTGATCACGGTCACGCTCTCCTTCTCTCTGATGTTCTCCTTCGGGCTGGTCGCCTCGTCGGACGCCATAAGCGGCCTGTCGGAGGGGATGGACACCTTCCAGATGATCCTTGATTTTATCAATATCATTATCCTCTTTGTGATCTGCTTTCTCATCAACTATACGACAAAGTTCATGTTCACAAAACGGAGCAGGGAGTTCGGCATGTATCTCCTGCTCGGTATCCGGCGCGGGAAGGTAATCCGGATGTTCCTCCTGGAGATCCTCCTCCTGGGTCTCTTTGCTCTGGCGCTGTCTTTCCCCGCAGGGTTCATGATCAGCCAGATCATCTCCATGATCATCGTCGGCGCCTTCGGAATCCCGGAAGTGATCTTCATTACTTTTGATCCCGCTCCTGCGGGAATGCTCGTCCTCTATTTTGCGGGCGCGTGCCTTCTCGTCCTCCTGAACATGGGATGGAAAATGCGGCGGATGTCCATCCGCGGATTTCTCGATATGGAGAAGGAGAATGAGAAGAAAATGCTCCGCTCTGCGGGGCGGCGCAATCTCTTCTTCTGCATCAGCGTTCTCCTGGGCGTCCTGGGATTTCTCGTATGGAACTCTCAGTTTGACACAAATGTCAACTCCGATCAAAGTGTAATGTACTGGCTGATACTTGGGATCGCGCTGTTCATCATCAGCATTTACGGCGTCTCTGTCACAGCGGGCGACATGCTGCTGACGCTGGTCCTGCGAAAAAAATCCGTCAAATACACGGGAGACCATCTCTTTATCGCAAGGACATTTTCGTCCAAAGTGCGCAGCATGAGTGTGACCATGGGTACGCTGTCCATGCTCGTGGTGCTGACACTGCTCTCCTTAAACGTCTCCTATCTCAACCAGGGGATGTCCGGTTACACTTTGGAGCTGGAAGCTCCTTACGATGTAGATGTCTTTGATGATTATGAAGACAGAGAGATACTGTACGATTACATCCCCTTTGTTGAGGAGGACTATCATATTGAGGAGACCTTCACATTTGACGTCTGTAAAGAGCCGAAGATGCAGCTTTTCCCCATCACCGGCAGTCTGGGGTCGAACACGGACTTTGACCCGGTCATCAGCCTTAGCACCTATAATACGCTCCTTGAGATGAAAGGAAGAGAGGCTGTCTTCCTGGCGGATGACGAGTACATCATCCTTGCAGACCGCCAGCTCGTCTCCCGATTTGAAGAAGCCTCCGGCATCGATACGATCACATTGACTGACGGGAGCACTCTGGATCTGAAAATGATCACTGACACCGGCTACTGGATGAGCATCACCAATTACGCCAGCTTCATCGCTGTATTCCCCGACCGCTGTGTGGAAGGCCTGGAGCCGGTAGAAAGCCACCTGATCATTGATACAGAAGAAGAGACCTCAGCAGATCTGGCGCATAAGCTCCGGGACGAAATGTCCTGGCATCTCATCCGCACTGATGAATCCGGTGAAGTGACAGACAAAAGCTACAAGGTCTCTGTGCGGGGACAGAGCGTCGAGGAGGGGAACAGTCTGCTCGCTATCGTCTCTTCCCTCTGCCTGTACCTCGCCTTTATCTTCCTGTCCACCGCTGGCACGATCCTGGCAGTCCAGGCACTGAGCGACGCTTCCCGGCACAAATACCGCTACACTGTATTAAGCCGTCTGGGCGTCAGCGACAGCCGCCTCTGCAAGACAGTCGGAAAGCAGCTCCTCATCCTGTTCGGACTGCCCATGGTGTACCCAGTGATCATTACTTTCCTTTGCATGACCTCCGTGAACCGGCTGTACAGCATGCTTCTGGAAAGCAGCCGGGTGTATCTGCAGTATTTCCTCGCAGGGCTCGGCATCTTCCTTCTGGTGTATCTGGTCTATTTTGCTGCTGCTTACATTGGTTTTAAACGAAATATACAGGAAGCATGATATAATAGATGTGCGTTCAGGATACTGCCCTGCTTTCCAATCCCGGCCATAGGCGCTTGACAGCTGCTTGGGCGGGAGCTGCACAGCCGCAAGCCGTACAAAGCTTGAAATCTGATACAGTATAGATGAATTTGGGCACGACAAAAATAATTATACATGCATTTTAGCGCGGCAAATAATTAATAAGGAAGGATGGGGTTACATGAAGATCGTGATCGTAGAGGACAACACAACAACCCGCAGGGAGCTGGCGCGACTCCTTGAAAGCCACGGATACGAGACGGTCCTTCCGGATGATTTTGAAAATCTTCCCCGGCAGCTCGCCGGACTTCCTGCGGATCTCATCCTTCTGGATGTCAACCTTCCTTATGAAAACGGATATGACATCTGCCGGGAGATCCACGGGCAGACACAGACGCCCGTTATCTTCGTCACCAGCAGGGACACCTCGGCAGACGAGCTGATGAGTATCCGGTCAGGAGGCATTGATTTCATCGCCAAGCCCTATGATCCGCTCATCCTGCTTGAGAAGATCCGGCGGGCACTCAGGCTGACAGATCCCGGCAATTTCCGCGAGCTCACCAAAAAAGGATGCACGCTGGACCTGCACCTGTCCACGATCCGTTACAACGGCAGGGAGACAGAACTGACCCGGAATGAATTTCGCATCCTTTATTATTTCTTTATGAACAGCGATAAGATCATCGGAAAAAATGAGCTTCTTGAAAAACTGTGGAATGACCGCTTCTATCTGGACGAAAATGTGCTCATGGTCAACATGACCCGGCTGAAGCGTAAACTCAAAGACATCGGAATCACACATCTGCTGGAAAATATCAGGGGAAAGGGCTGGAGATTGTGAACTTTATCATTTATTTGGAAACTAAATTATATGAAATTCTTTTTCACATCGCCTTTACGGGACTTACGCTCCTTCTCCTTTCCGCTGCCGGGTTTCCCCAGGCTTACCTGCTCCTTTTCGCCGTCCTCTCGATCTGCGCCTGCCTTGTCTTTCACTGGATCTGCTTTAGGAGAAAGGCAAAAAGACAGGAGGAGATCATGGCACTGACGGACAGCCTGGAAGAAGCCTGGTACGCAGCGGAAGTTCTGCCCAGACCAAAGGACCTTGAAAACGAAGCATATTATTACGCCCTGAAGAAGGCCTGCAAGGCGATGAGTGAACGTCTGGACGAGCTGGATACAGAACAGAAGGACTACCGGGAATATATCGAGAGCTTTGCCCATGAGATCAAAGTCCCGATCAGCGCTCTCTCGCTGACATTCGACAACACAAAAAACTATGAACTGAAAAAAGAGACAGACAGGATCTTCAATCTAGTGGAGCAGATGCTCTATTTCGCCAGAAGTGAGAACACAGAGAAGGACTACTTCGTCCGCAGGCTGGACCTTCGGGATGTGGTGCATGACATGATACTGAAATTCCGGCGCTATTTTCTGGATGCCGGCGTGGAGCTGGACATCCGGACAGAGAATGTCTCCGTCTTCACAGATGAAAAATGGCTCAGCTTTATCCTGTCACAGATCATCCAGAATGCCCTAAAATATTTTAACAAGCCGAAAAAAACGCTCTCCATATACAGTGAAGAAAACAACACTTCCGCAGCTCTCGTGATCAGGGACAATGGCTGCGGCATCAGCACTTCAGATCTCCCCCGCATCTCTGAAAAAGGGTTCACCGGATCAGACCGGACGAAAAACGCCTCCACGGGGATGGGGCTGTATCTGGCGAAAACGCTGTGCGACAGGCTGGGACTGGGGCAGGCTGTGGAATCTCGGGAAGAGGAGTTTACAAAGGTGACGGTTATATTTCCGAAGGGGACAGTGCATGAGATGGAGGAAACATCAGTTTTATAAGCATAAAAGTACAGAGCAGATCTCAGATGTATTTCTGATTTCTGCTCTGTTCTCCTTCTCATAATTTCAGCAAAACTATGCCTGCTGTCCTGTTACGCCTGCCCTGTGTGCAGGATCTCATTCGCATTCTTGATCCGCTCTTTCGTCGGCGGTTCGATTCCCGCCAGAGGGTATTCATATCCGAGCTCTTTCCATTTGTATTCACCAAATGTATGGTACGGGAGCACTTCCGCCTTTTTGACGTTGTTCAAGGT
>USKR01000070.1 GCA_900555215.1 uncultured Ruminococcus sp. | reverse complement strand
TTACCGTTACGCGTCTGCAGCATGTACAGCTTACCGTGCTCAACAGTAAACTCCATGTCCTGCATATCTCTGTAATGTGTTTCCAGAGTCTTGCACACCTCTTTGAACTGTGCAAATGCTTCCGGGAATTTCTGCTCCATCTCGGAGATGTGCATCGGTGTACGAACACCGGCAACAACGTCCTCGCCCTGTGCGTTTGTAAGGAACTCGCCGAAGAGTCCGTTTGCTCCTGTAGCCGGGTCACGCGTGAACGCAACACCTGTTCCACAGTCATCTCCCATATTACCGAATGCCATCATCTGTACGTTGACAGCTGTTCCCCATGAATACGGGATATCATTGTCACGGCGGTATACGTTAGCTCTCGGGTTGTCCCATGAACGGAATACAGCCTTAACAGCGCCGATCAGCTGCTCTTTTGCATCAGACGGGAAGTCTGTTCCGATCTTCTCTTTATACTCAGCCTTGAACTGTCCTGCAAGAGTCTTCAGATCCTCTGCTGTAAGTTCAACGTCCTGTGTAACGCCTTTTTCTTCTTTCATCTTGTCAATGAGCTCTTCGAAGTATTTCTTTCCGACTTCCATAACTACATCAGAGTACATCTGGATGAATCTTCTGTAGCAGTCCCAAGCCCAGCGCGGATTTCCTGATGCTTCTGCCAGAGCCTCTACAACTTCCTCATTAAGACCGAGGTTCAGGATGGTGTCCATCATACCCGGCATGGAAGCTCTTGCTCCGGAACGTACGGAAACGAGAAGCGGATTCTCTTTATCTCCGAATTTCTTTCCTGTGATCTCCTCGAGTTTTGTCATAGCCTCCATGATCTGTGACATAATCTCATCGTTGATCTGTCTGCCATCCTCATAGTACTGTGTACAAGCCTCTGTCGTAACAGTGAATCCCTGCGGTACCGGGAGTCCAAGACCTGTCATCTCAGCAAGGTTGGCGCCTTTTCCGCCAAGAAGGTTTCTCATTGTTGCGTTACCTTCTTTGAACATATAAACCCATTTTGTTGCCATGTTCCAATGACCTCCTCAAAAAATTTGCAAATATTTTCGCAATAATTCGCATATAATATTCTAATGGTTTTGTAGACATGCGTCAAGCGTTTTGTCAGTAAATATGTATAATCTTTACCATAAAACCGCATGTTCTTTGCCGGATTTCAAACAGAAAAAATGCCGTTTCCGTGAATTTGATCCATTCACGGAAACGGCATTCCTCTCACTTGTGTTTTTCCGGCCTTTTCTTACTCGGCTTTCTCTATGGTCCACCCTGACTCTTCCAGGTTATCAGTCGTGGCTTTCAGTGAAAGCTGAGTCACATTCTCGTCATCAACGGGGAGCAGACCCTGTTCTACCACAGTCTGAAGTGTATCTTTATCTGTGGGAATCACGATTTTTTCCACCAGTTTACCGTCTTCCTGCTCGCAGCTGTACTCTACGCCCTCTATATCAGCGTAGGTCTCTTCGGCTGTCTCCACGGTACTGTCGAGCATATCGATCATTTCATCAGTATACCCGGAAAGATCGATCACAGACTCCTGAGTAATCTTTGTCACCACATCACCCTTTGCGTCAAAAGACATCGTCATGGTCACGCCGTTCTGCTCCAGAGTTGCTGTTGCTGCATTCTGTACCTCTTTTCCTCCACCGCATGCCGTAAGACACAGCACTGCCGCGCCTGCCATAATCGCGCACAATTGTTTTTTCATGATAGTTTCCCCCTTTTGTATGATACTACTATCATATCATTCACTGTCCGGGGACGCAACTGTTTCATCCAGCTTTTGGAGCCGTGTGGCATTCATCCGTTTTTTAATCTGTGCGGCTACATCTTAAGGAACGCGCGGTAACCTTTTACCGCTTCATACACATCCGCCTTGCTGGACACCTCGTAAGGCGCATGCATGTTCAATACAGCAACACCGCTGTCGATCACTTCCATTCCATAATTTGCCATAATGTACGCAATAGTCCCGCCGCCGCCAAGATCCACTCTTCCGAGCTCTGCGAACTGATACGCGACCCCCGCATCATCCATGGCTTTCCGGAGCGCCGCGATGTACTCTGCATTTGCATCATTAGAGCCGGACTTTCCTCTGCTTCCTGTAAATTTATTAAAAGTAATACCGTTTGCAAAGAATGCAGAACTTCTCTTTTCAAACGCTTCCGCAAACATGGGGTCGAATGCCGCGCTCACATCTGATGAGAGCATCCGGGAGTTCGTCAGCGCCCGCCTCACCTTCAGTTCGGACTCGCCCTCTGTCATCGCCACCAGCTCTGCCACTGTGTTTTCGAAAAAGCGGGAATGCATACCCGTTGCGCCTACGCTGCCGATTTCTTCTTTATCTACCAGGAGACAGCATCCGGTCCTTTTCGCTTCCGTCACATCAAGCATTGCAAACAAAGATGTGAATGCACACACGCGGTCATCCTGCCCGTAAGAGAGGATCATGCTGCGGTCCAGTCCGCAGTCTCTCGCCCTGCCCGCCGGAACAATCTCAAGCTCTGCGGAAGAGAAATCCTCTTCTTCCATATCATATTTATTTTTCAGCAGCTTAAGAATATTGGCCTTGACAGCTTCTTTCTGCTCTTTATCTTCGATCGCCTCGTCCAGAGGACGGTTGCCGATGAGCAGATCCAGTTTTTCACCGTCAATAACCTTAGATGCTTTCTTCTCAAGCTGTTCCTGCGCAAGATGCACCAGAAGGTCCGTGATCACGAACACCGGATCGCTCTCATCTTCTCCGATGTTCACTTTCTGTACAGTACCGTCCTTTTTTACAACAACTCCGTGCAGGGAAAGAGGCTGTGCTACCCACTGATATTTCTTGATGCCGCCGTAGTAGTGAGTGTCCAGGTAGGCGAATCCTTCATTCTCATAGAGAGGATTCTGCTTCACATCAATACGGGGAGAGTCAATGTGCGCGCCCAGGATGTTCATTCCTGCTGAGAGAGGCTCTTCTCCGATGCGGAACAGCGCCAGCATCTTTTCCATATTTACCGCGTAGACCTTATCTCCGGCTCTCAGGCTGTCCCCTGCTGCCAACACCTCTTTCAGATCACGGTATCCGGCTTCCTTTGCCATGCGTATGCCCAGTTCTACGCACTCCCTCTCTGTCTTACCCGCGTCAAGACATGACATATACCTGTCCGTGATAACTTTAAGTTCCTTCATCTGTTCGCCAGTGTATGTGTTCCATATATTCTGTTTCATATTAACTCCTTTCTTCCGGGACGTAGTAAAATTAAATTTTACTACGTCCCGGATCCGCTTTGACTATGTCCCTATTTGAATTTTGCCCTGTCCCTTTTAATCATTTTCCAATTATACAACTTTTTATCACTCGATACAATCGTTCAGCTTTTGCTTTAGATATGTTTAATTCCTTTTGGAGTTTTTCTTTATACATGCTCCGCAGCTCTATATCTTCCAGCATCTCTCTAGATTCACTCAGACCTTTGAGGTGCGCTTCCTGCTCGAGCAGCCTGCGTGCGGCTAGTATAAATTGTGCTTCCATTTCTTCAGGTACATCCGTAAAAATTTGTTTTACAGATTTATTATGAAAATCCAAAAAATCTTCAAAATCCGGAAACTTCTCCTGGTACATTTTTATTGCTTTACGATGTATTATCCGGCATTTTTCTGTTTCATATTCCTTCAAGCTCGAAAAATCATAGCTCAACGGTACTTTTACAGCATTTGCATTTACGGGATTCATGTGGATATAGCGTACGCAATTCCAAAAATATTGCTGACTTTCCACACATTCGCTTTTGAATCGATCCTGAAAAACATGTCCATTACGATTATGTTTAAAGTTGTAATATTCTGCAAATTCCGCCAAGACAATGGCTAAATAGTTAGATAAGAGTTTCAGATCAGCGCGAAGCAAAATATGAAAATGCGTAGACATGACCACATACGCATATATTTCGATATCACGGTCTTTCAGATGCTTCAGAAGAAGCCTTAAGAAATTGTTCTTCTCTCTTTTCTGCTTAAAAATAGGTTCTTTGTTAATCCCTCTTGCTATCACATGATAAAAATCTGTGCTGCTCCTCCGACGTGCGGTACGCGGCATCCTGTCACCCCTTTCGTGGTTTGGGACAGGGCAAAATTCAATTAGGGACATAGTTATTATTAATTGGGGACGTAGACAAATGCGATTTCACTACGTCCCCGAACAGGATTACCATTCAAATTTTTTCTCAAAATATGCCTTCAGGTCTTCGATCTTAACCCTCTCCTGCTCCATAGTATCACGATCGCGGACAGTCACCGCGCCATCCTCTTCCGACTCAAAATCATAAGTCACGCAGAACGGCGTACCAATCTCATCCTGACGGCGATAGCGTTTGCCGATATTGCCGCGGTCGTCAAACTCGCAGTTGTAATATTTGCACAGTTCTGCATAGATCTTCTCAGCACCCTCATTCAGTTTTTTAGAGAGCGGCAACACTCCGATCTTCACCGGAGCAAGCGCCGGATGGAAATGAAGCACCGTACGCATATCCGGTTTTTCCTCTGTTCCGATATTTTCCTCGTCATAAGCGCTGCACAAGAATGCAAGCACCATACGGTCCGCACCGAGAGACGGCTCGATCACATATGGGATATATTTCTCTTTTGCTTCATCGTCAAAATAAGTCAGATCCTGACCGGATACATTCTGATGCTGTGTCAGGTCATAATCCGTACGGTCTGCAATGCCCCACAGTTCTCCCCATCCGAACGGGAAGAGGAATTCCACGTCTGTGGTAGCCTTGCTGTAGAAGGAAAGCTCTTCTTTATCGTGATCACGGTAACGCACCTCGTCGTCTTTCAGTCCGAGAGATGACAGCCAGTTCAGGCAGAAACTCTTCCAATAATCAAACCACTCAAGATCTGTATCCGGCTTACAGAAGAACTCAAGTTCCATCTGTTCGAACTCTCTTGTGCGGAATGTAAAGTTCCCCGGCGTGATCTCATTGCGGAAAGATTTTCCGATCTGAGCAATACCAAACGGCAGCTTCTTCCTGGAAGTACGCTGTACATTCTTAAAGTTTACGAAGATACCCTGCGCAGTTTCCGGTCTTAAGTAAACTGTGTTTTTCGCGTCCTCAGTCACGCCCTGGAAGGTCTTGAACATCAGGTTAAACTGACGGATGTCTGTAAAATTATGCTTGCCGCAGGTCGGGCACGGGATCTGATGCTCCTCAATAAACGCTGTCATCTGCTCCTGTGACCAGCCATCCACAGATCCGTCCAGCTCAATGTCTTTCTCTTCGCAGTAATCTTCGATCAGCTTATCCGCGCGGAAACGTTCATGGCATTCTTTGCAGTCCATCAGAGGATCACTGAAACCGCCCAGATGACCGGATGCCACCCATGTCTGCGGATTCATCAGGATCGCGCAGTCAACTCCGACATTGTACGGATTCTCCTGCACGAACTTCTTCCACCATGCCCTTTTTACATTATTTTTCAGCTCCACGCCGAGATTGCCGTAATCCCATGTGTTTGCGAGCCCGCCGTAGATCTCTGAGCCCGGATATACAAATCCGCGGGACTTGGCGAGAGCCACAATCTTATCCATTGTCTTTTCAACCATAATTATGTTCCTCACATTCTTTTTTCAATCGGTACTTATTATAACGGGTACGGACGTTTTTGTAAACCACCCTTCATCCGTAATCATACCATAAATATACAGTTTCTCATTCAACAGAAGAGCTTTTCCAAAGCAGCAAGCACTCCATCTTCTTCATTGGAAGGACATATGTATTTTGCCGCTTTTTTTGCCTCCGGCGATGCATTTTCCATTGCATAGCTGTGACCGCAGTACTTCAACATCTCAACATCATTGCCGCCGTCCCCGAAAGCTGCACACTGTTCCGGCTTGATCCCCCAGCGCTCTCTGCTCCGCATAAGACATTCAGGATCTCCGGATATTCTCTGCACACATCAATGACGAGATCCACTGTTTCTTTCGGCATATCAGCGGTAAAAACCATTTCTTTATGATCTTTTACAAACGCTCCATTCTCAGCCACAAATGACAACTCATCATAATATCCAGGAAAAAGATCTCGCAGCTGGTAATACTGATTACCACTAGCCACGACAAAATTACACCCTTCTTTTTTCATATGTGACAGTATCCTCTTAAAGCGCGGAACATCATATGTATAATCAGAGCGTACAAACGTGCCGTCTATATCTACAGCTGCCATTTTTATATTTTCTGCCATATTGTCCCTCCATCGAAAAACATTCTTTAATCCAAAGAAAACTTTCATTCGTGAATCAAAGTCTCCAATATTTCCAGCGACTTAAATCTTTTATTTACATAAATTTCCATCAATCTGCCCATGACTCTCCCCAGCTCTTCCAGCACCTTATCCTTCACTGTAAATGTATACAATTTCTCGATACTGCTGGATTCTATATATTGCATGCTATACAAAGTCGAGTTGTCCAGTATAACGCCGTCGATTATGTCTCTGTCGCATTCACTGCACACCAGTCCGCCTTTTGCAGCGCTGAAAACCGCAGGTCTGTCCTTATTCCCGCAGGTAATACACTGGAATACCTGCGGCGCCTGTCCGTTAATAGTCAGGGCTTTCAATTCGAATATGTAACGGATAAGGCGGTTCGGGATATGCGGATTGATCAGGGCGCGCAGTGTCTGATACAGAAGCTTTAACATTTCCCGCTCATCGTTAAATTCTTTGGTATAATAATCTGCGAACTCAAGAAAATAAAATCCATAATATGCCCCCACAATATCTGACCTGAGTTCTGCAAAATAATTGGAAATATCGGCGGATTGAATTGTGTAAGAGGAACGCCCTTCG
>USKR01000069.1 GCA_900555215.1 uncultured Ruminococcus sp. | reverse complement strand
AAAGAGCGGCGCAGCCATAACTTTCGAGAAGTCAACGATGCCGCAGATCAGCGCCGCCGCGTACCCCGCGATAATGGCGATCAGGATCGGGATCACTGCCAGGAACTTTCGGAACACGACGGAACCGAGCACTGCTGTGAGCAGGGTGACAAGAAATACGATCACGTTTTTTACATCTATTGCTTCATCCAGGAGTCCCGCATTGGAAGCCGCGTTTCCCGCCAGTTCCAGACCGATCAGCGCAACAACCGGTCCCATTGCCGCCGGAGGCAGGACCACGTCGATCCAGTCTGAACCGAACTTATAGATGATCAGCGCCAATATACATCCTAAAAATCCTACGACTACGAATCCGCCCAGCGCGTAACTGTATCCCCACTTTGCGATCACCACTCCCGCCGGAGCAAGGAACGCGAAACTGGACCCCAGGTATGCCGGCGCCCTTCCCTTTGTGATCAGGATAAAAAGCAGAGTCCCCACGCCATTCATAAAAAGGACGACCGCAGGATTGATGCCGAATACAAAGGGCACCAGGACAGACGCGCCGAACATGGCAAACATATGCTGGATGCTCAGCGGCACCAGCAGCTTAAAAGGTACTTTCTCTTCTACCTGAATGATTCTTTTGTTTTCCATTTTTTACCTCTCTTCCTTTAGCAGCTATTTTTTCTGTAAAACCTCATTCCCATACATCATACCACGCTCCGGGTCTCTTCACCAGAAAATTCTCTCAACATTTCTCTTGGCTTAACCAACACATTCTCTCAGAACGCGCATCACATTTCCGTATGCAGCCTTCTCGATCTGACGTTCCGCGATCCCGGAGCGCTTCATGGCGTCCCACAAAACGCCCATATCCTGGACGCCGCTGATCCCGGCAGGGAGAGAATCCCGGTCAAAACCGTCAAAATCCGTTCCCAGAGCCACAGCATCCTCTCCCGCCCGGTCCATCATATACCGGATATGGCGGACGATATCCGTGACATCCGCACGCCCATCCGGGCGCAGAAACGCACCGTAAAAATTCACGCCTGCCGCGCCGCCTTTATCTCCAATGGCATGAAGCATCTCATCGCTTAAATTGCGTGGATGCAGGCAGAGAGCCCTGGCGTTAGAGTGAGACGCCAGGATCGGTTTCGTGCTGTATCGGATACAGTCCCAGAATCCTCCGTCCGACAGGTGCGACACATCCACGATCATACCCTTTTGATTCATTTTCTCCACAGTCTGTATACCGAACGGCGTGAGCCCTCTCTGCATCATACCGGGTTCTCTGCTGTTCGGGCTTCCGATACAGTTTTCATAATTCCATGTGAGAGTGATCAGACGCACCCCTCTGTCATACAGTTTGTCCAGACGCTCCGTACTGCCGTTCAGGACGCCGCCCTCCTCCACGGTCAGGATTCCCGCCGTCTGTGCCGTCCTTTCCATATTCATAATATCTTCCGCCGAACGAGCGATCCTGAACCGCTCGTCCTGAGCGCACGCCGCATAGGCAGTCATTGACAGTATTTTTCTGTACGCCCGATCCCATATTTCTCCGTTCCGCCTGACTTCGCCATTGCAGAAGTCAGAGGCATTAACATAACAAGCAAAAAACTGTGCCGCCCCGCCCGCCTCTTTGAGCCGTCGCGCATCAACACACAGATTGTTTTCTCTCAGCCCTGCTCTGCCCCTTTCTATGCCGGTGTCCGCTCCCCCTGTCAAAATACTCAGCGTGTCGCAATGAAGATCGATCCATTTCATAAAAAACTCCTTTGATGTATAATCTTTTTATTTTTTACATAATCTATCATATCATCGTAGCGCCGCGGATATTCCCGAAAGGGAAATTTATCCAGGAGCGCGCCGGATGCTGTCCCCGGGCAGATCATCTCAATATATAAGGAGTATTTATGGAACCAAAAATCGGCATCGTTGTATGCGGTTTTTCAGAAAACCGCCAGTTTGTGACCAACCCCTATATCCAGTCTGTACGATATTCGCGGGGACTGCCTTTCATCCTCCCGCTCGTGCGAAGCGACCATGTAATTGATGAATATGTAAGATTATGCGACGGCTTCCTTTTCTGCGGAGGGGAAGACATCACTCCTCTCCTCTTTGGCGAAGAACCTGTGGAAGGGAACGGAAAAACAGATATCACTGTCGATCTGTTCCAGATCCGTCTCATGAAGCGTGTTCTGATATCCCGGAAACCTGTCTTTGCCATCTGCCGCGGAATGCAGATCTTAAGCGTTGCCTGCGGAGGCTCCATCTGGCAGGACATGTCCCTGATCCCCGGACGAGTCCTGAACCATATGCAGCAGTCTGCAAGCCGCAGCGAAGTCAGCCACCGCATCCGCATCGAGAGAGGGAGCAGGCTGAAACAGTACGCAGGCTCCTGTCTATATGTAAACAGTTTTCACCACCAGGCAGTAAATTTCCCCGGAAAAGGTGTGTCTGTAACCGCCCGCTCCCAGGACGGAGCCATCGAGGCGATCGAACTGGACTCTCATCCTTTTGCCCTCGGCGTACAGTGGCATCCCGAGTGCATGTACCGCACCTCCGGGGAAATGCGAGATCTTTTTCATGAATTTGTCTCCCATTCACTCATAAACAGATAAGGTTCCGGACATACTAAGACCTGAAAAATATTTCATTTAAGGAGGCGGCAGTTATGTCAGAAATATCAATTCTCGATCTTCAGAACCTGCGTCATCTCATCGGCGGCTATTCCACAACCCACTGTAAGATGACAGATTATGCTTCAAAAACAGACGATCCTGAGATCAAAAAGCTTTTTCAGGACGCGGCAGATTCTGCCATGAAGAACAAGCAGGAACTCATGAAATTCCTGTAAAAGATATCAAAATGAGGTGAAAACAATGGATGAAAAAACAATGGTTGCCGACGCCCTTGTCGGCATAAACGGTGAACTGAAAATGTTCGGCGATATGATCGCCCAGACAGAAAACAAAGAACTCAAACAGTGCTTAAAGCAGATGCGTAATCAGTGCGAAATGTCACAGGAAAAAATGTATGACGCCGCCCGGGAGAGAAGCTACTATGTTCCTGCGGCAAAGGCAACTCAGGAAGAGATCAGCCATGTAAAATCAATTGTACAGGCAAATTAAGATCGATTGGGGACGTAGTAAAATTGAATTTTACTACGTCCCCAATCGTAATTCACCCTGTCCCAAATCATAATTTCAGAAGCTTCTCTATCGCCGCAGCGGCTCCGTCCCGGTCATTTGTGCCAGTTACCTGATCTGCTTTCTCTTTCAGTTCAGCGACCGCATTACCCATAGCGATCTTAACTCCCGCCGCCTCAAACATGGACAGATCATTCTCACCGTCTCCGATACAGGCTGTTTCCTCCCTTGAAATTCCCAGATAATCCTGAAGAGCAGACAGCGCGTTCCCCTTAGACGCCTTTTTTGAATAGACCTCTGCATAGATCCCCGTATACGCCGCGCTCAGTTCAGGGTAGGAAAGCATTATTTTCCTCAGTTCCTCCTTTGCTTTCCGCGAAAGAAAATAGAACTGCAGCTCTTCTACTTCCTGTATGCTCTTATTCACAGCTTCCCGTATATCTCTGACGCAGTAAACCCCGGCAGCGTCTTTCCCGTAGATCAATCTTCCCGCCATCGTAAGAAGTCTTCCTTCCATCAGGTAGCGGTGACAGATATGGGCAGCGTTTCCAAGCCGTATCCTGCCGCACGCTTCTAAAAGCGACAGCGCTTCCTCCCTTGGCATCATTGCCCGGAACACCGTCCTTTTCTCAGCAGCATCTGTGACTGCCGCCCCGTTAGATGAGATCACATACCGAAAAAGTCCTTTATTTTTCTCCTCATCGTCCCTCCTGCCTCTGTAAGGCAGCACCGGCCCGTCAACACTCCCTGCTGCCAGGCGGTGCGGAACACACCCCAGATTCCGCCCTGTCGCGGGGACCACAGTAATTCCCGCAGACGCAGCCCGCCGCAGGGCTCCGAGCGTCCTGTCTGTCATGCGGCTCCTGCTGTCCAGGCAGGTACCGTCCATATCCACTGCAAGTAATTTTATCATTTATTTTTCGATCAGATCGTACAATTCATACATGGAAAGCATGTTCTGGTATGTCATCTTTCTCGCCAGAAGCTGCTGGTATGTGACGGATCTGATCTTTCCTTTCTCCTTTAATTCTTCCATCTGGCGGACGATATTCTCATATTCTGTCTGCACAGCAGAGAGCATTTTCTCAAACTGCTGAAGTCTTTTCTCATCCATTCTCCGCAATCTCCCTTGCCACATATACCCCGCTTGCAGACGCATGGGACAGAGAATGAGTCACGCCGCTTCCGTCCCCGATCACATAGAGCCCTTTATGCCTTGTCTCAAGATGCTCATCAAGTTTTACTTCCATGTTGTAAAATTTCACTTCCACCCCGTAGAGCAGAGTATCATCGTTCGCTGTACCCGGAGCGATCTTATCCAGAGCATAAACCATCTCAATGATCCCGTCCAGGATTCTCTTAGGAAGAACAAGGCTTAAGTCTCCCGGCTCTGCCGCCAGGGTCGGTCTCACAAATCCTTCCTCGATCCTTTCCCAGGTACTTCTCCTTCCTCTGATCAGGTCCCCAAAGCGCTGTACGAGCACCCCGCCACCCAGCATATTAGACAAACGCGCAATGCTCTCTCCATAGCCATTGCTGTCCTTAAACGGCTCGGAGAAATGCTTCTCCACCAGGAGAGCAAAATTGGTATTCTCTGTCTGCTTCTCCGGATCCTCATAGCTGTGTCCGTTCACAGTGACGATCCCGTTTGTATTTTCATTTACAACGATGCCGTACGGATTCATGCAGAATGTACGCACCTTATCTTCAAACTTCTCTGTGCGGTATACGATCTTGCTCTCATAGAGCTCATCTGTCAGATGGGAGAAAATGACCGCCGGAAGCTCCACCCTCACACCGATGTCCACACGGTTGGATTTGGTCGGGATCTCCAGCCTTTCACAGATCTGCTCCATCCACTTGCTGCCGCTTCGCCCCACGGAAATAATGCACTGCCCGCACTCATACGCGCCGTCTTTTGTGATGATCCGGTATCCGCCGTCTGTCATCTCCACGTCATCAACATGACAGTTAAACCGGAAATCCACCTTATCCTTCAGCTCGTCGAAGAGATTCTCCAGAACAACATAGTTGATATCTGTTCCCAGATGGCGCACGGATGCATCCAGAAGCTTCAGCTTATTCTGCATGCACAGCTTCTTAAACTTGGTGCCTGCCGTGGAGTACATCTTTGTGCCTTTCCCGCCATACATCACATTGATCTCATCCACATAACGCATGAGGTCAATAGCAGTGTCCTTTCCGATATACTCATACAGAGTACCGCCGAAATCATTGGTAATATTGTATTTTCCGTCAGAGAATGCACCCGCTCCCCCGAAACCGCTCATGATCGCACAGGTCTTACAGCCGATGCAGCTTTTTATCTTTTTTCCGTCAATGGGGCATTTTCTCTTCTCCAGCGGATTCCCCGACTCAAATACCGCCACGCTCAGCGCCGGAGCTTTCTTCATCAGCTCATATGCCGCAAAAATCCCCCCCGGACCCGCGCCGATTATGATCACATCATATCTTTCCATAATATCTGTCCTTTCTTAACACTCCTTGCTCTTCCCTACTCCTCATGCAGGACCGCCTGAACTGCCCGCTTCGTCTTCGGGAGCCAGAACTGCACCAGCGGTCCCGTGAGGAAGACAGCCGCCACTGTCCCTGCGCCCACCGTGCCTCCCAGGATAAACCCCAGCACCACGAAGAAAAGGTCGCATCCAACTCTTACCCAGCGGAACTGGATTCTTTCGATCTTATCTGAAAGGATGACAGCCACAAGGTCATTCGGACCTGTCCCCGCATTGCTGTTGATCACAATAGACATTCCTGCCGCAAGGATCACGCACCCTGCCAGCATGCTGATGATCCGTACCGGCATCCCTGCCTCAGCATTGATCCAGCCGCCCAGCAGCCATGTAAACAGATCGATGATCGGTCCCCCGCAGAACGCGCATACGACAGTCCCGGGCTTTACATATCCTTTCGTAGTCAGCAGCATGACAACCATAAGGATACAGAGTACGATCACATGCACAGTTCCCACAGTCAGACCGAATATCCTGGACAATCCCTGGATAAAGACAGTGAATGTATCTGTCCCCAGTTCAGACAGAAGGAATAAGGTGACCCCCAGATGAGCGACTGTCAGGCCGATCAGAAGGATGATCAGCGCTTTCGCCCAGTCAGCCGCGCTCCGTCCGGATGTGTCTGATGCAAATTTTTCTTTTTTTGTTTCCATCTTATAGTTCCCCCATTCTATCCTGCTTACTCCATCCCTGAATCGGATAGAGAAAGATTCTCTTCCCCATCTGCCTCGATACCGCGTCCGGCTCGCAGCGGCGCCGGGCACATCGCACAAAAACACTGCCGCCCCATTCACACACATGGGACGGCAGCACCTTTTTATCCTTTTCCGCGAAAGGCAGTTTTACTCAGCCTCTGAGAACTGATCTTTTCCTACACCGCACAGCGGGCATAAGAAATCGTCCGGTACATCTTCCCACTTTGTGCCTGCCTCGATACCGTTATCCGGATCACCGATCGCCTCGTCATAAATGTATCCACATACATCGCATACGTATTTTTTCATCGTTTTCTTACCTCCTGTCAGTTATTCCATGCTTCAGACTTCTCGTCTTTTTCTCTGCATTTTTTATAATGATCGGGAGTGTTCTCCCTCATTCATGATAGCATACCCTTACTTCTTTTTCAACGCAGAAATTGTTTGTGCCCCTGTATTTACATCTTTTACCGGCTGCCCTGTTCATCTCCATTTTCCCGAAGTCCCAAAACCCCGTTGATCAGGATCCTGACGTCATCGAAAATGTAGTCAAAGGCACCTGCCTGGCACATATTGATAAGCACCATCCCGATCGGCACAGCAAGGATCATCCAGAGCA
>USKR01000068.1 GCA_900555215.1 uncultured Ruminococcus sp. | reverse complement strand
TGCTCCGTGACGACTCCTGAGACTGCATGTACCTTTTCCGGTTCCAGCGCCGGATCTGATCCCAGCACCCTGCAGATTCCTTCCGTAGGCGTGAGCATCCCGTTCAACAGCTTGACCGTCGTCGTCTTCCCTGCTCCGTTGGGTCCGAGAAATCCGAACACCTCCCCCGGCTCCAGCTCAAGGCTGACATTCTGAACCGCCTGTTTTCCACCGGGATATGTTTTTGATAAATTGTGTAATTCAACAGCGTACATCTTTTTTTCCTCCTGGGCATATTTTCCGGCATGTACTTCGTACCATACTTTAAGTACATATCTTCCACGTATGCCCGTCTGTATTTCTATTGCTTTTCATTAAGTTTCAGCCGCTCCGTCATGACCTGAAACCTCGGATCATCTGCCAGAGAGTCAAACGCCGGGTTCCCTGTCAGCGCCTGCGTCATGCTTCTGCGGATGAGCAGCTCGTCTCTGGGCGGATAATCCCCCAGCTCCAGCGCCGAGTCGAACCATGCATCCAGAAGATCAAAATATGCGTCCCCATGAAGGCGCAGAGGATAGATTTCACCGGTTGCAAGATCTGTATATTTTTCCAGACATCGAAGAGCCTTCTCTTTCTCTCCCAGAGCCGTCCATCCCTGCGCCATATCAATATAACAGGGCATCATGATGCCGGGATGCAGCTCATCCATGTGGAACGACTCCGCCGCTGTCTCCAGACGCCGGCAGGTCTCCTTATATTTTTCCGGCTCTTCCCCGCACAGCTCCATGTAGGATGCCAGAAGATTCAGCAGCACGATCACCTCTCTGTAGATCCCGATCTGCAGGACCCGCTTTGCCTCCTTCCTGTCTCCGGTCATTTTCCAGGCTGTCGCAAGGAGCGGTTCGGAATTACTGGTCACATGGGACTCTTCTTTTAACAGCTCCAGGACTTCTTCCGGCTGTCTCAGCTGAAGCAGGCAGTAAGCCTCCATGTGGAGCGCTTCCTTCCCCAGTCCCAGATCATCTGTACCTTCTCTCACGCGGCGGAACAGCTGTACCGCTTCCTTTATCACCCGTTCCCCTTCCTCCGGGGTCTGCGCCATCATCACATGATTCACCATCAGGGAGCCGACCTGAAACACCAGCGGATAACAGGAATAATACTCCCTGGCGTATTTTCTGCAGTGCCTCCTCAAAAGGATGCGTGGTAAACTTCTCTGAAAGCATCCGGTGTGTCTTCCTGATCTCTTCTCTGTCCATCTGCGGTTCATAACCCATCAGCTCGTCAATACTCATATCAAAATATGCAGCAAGCCGGGGAAGCAGCAGAATATCCGGATAGGTACTCTCTGTCTCCCATTTGGAAACAGCGGCTTTGGAAACGCCCATGAACTCTGCCAGCTCATCCTGCGTGACGCCCTTCCGGCGTCTGTTCTCACTTAAAACGCGTCCAAGATGGATTTCTTTCATTCGGATCACCTCTTCCAAAAGAACTGTTTTTTCAAAATCTTCTTTATTTCAGACAACTTTACTGTTTATGGTATTGTACGTTATAAGCATCTTAATTACAATGGAGCTGTACTTAATTTGGCAGGCATAAAATCAACTCTCAGGAAACTTATATTCGTACAATTCAACCCGTCCCTCACTCTCCGTTTCCTCTCAGCCGGACTTCTTGTAATTATCCCCGCCTCGTTTTATACTGATAACAGCGTCTCTGCCAATATTTTTCAGATAAAGGAAATAAACTTACAGATTGTATAGGAAGGTGATCTTCATGATGGATAAAATGCTGATCCGCGGCGCGCGGGTCCATAACCTGAAAAACATAGATTTGGATATTCCGCTTGGGAAGATTGTCGGTATTGCCGGGGTGTCCTCTACGCCGAAGGATCCCGGAGATATCTGGATTCCCTTTCCACGTATACCAGGCGGCGTATGACCCAGGCTGCCAAAGCCGACGTGGATGATGTTCTGTACGTGCCTGCTGCCCTCGCCCTCCACCAGCGGCCGGGAGTCCCGGGCATCCGCAGCACCTTCGGCACAGGCACTGAGCTTCTCAACAGCCTCCGCCTGATGTATTCCCGGCTTGCAAGCCACAGGTGCCCAAACGGACACTACCACAAGCCCACCCTGGCGGTCGCCGCGGAGCAGGAACTGGTCTGTCCGGAGTGCGGCGTCCACTTCTACGCACCGTCTGCGGAGGAGCTTGCCTTCAACAGCCAGGGAGCCTGCCGCACCTGCGACGGCACAGGCACCGTCCGCACTGTGGACCGCGCCACCCTTGTGCCCGACGAGTCGCTGACAATCGACGAAGGGGCTGTCGCCCCCTGGAACTCCCTGATGTGGTCTCTGATGACCGATGTCTGCCGGGAAATGGGCGTACGCACCGACGTACCCTTCCGTGATCTGACCGAGAAGGAAAAAGAGATCGTGTACAATGGTCCTGCGGAGAAGAAGCACATCTTCTATAAAGCAAAAAAATCCAACCAGGCAGGCGAGCTCGATTTTACCTATTACAATGCAGTCTATACCGTGGAAAACGCCCTGGCAAAAGTCAAGGATGAAAAGGGCATGAAGCGTGTAGAAAAATTTTTGAAAGAAGATATCTGTCCGGACTGCGGCGGTTCCCGTCTCTCCGGGGCGGCAAGAGCGCCGAAACTGCGGGGCATCTCGCTCGATGAGGCATGCCGGATGACGCTCCTGGATCTGGCGGAATGGGTCAGAGGAGTCCCCGCGTCTCTCCCTGAAGAAATGCGTCCCATGGCGGAAAGCATCTGCGAGTCTTTCCAGACCGCGGCAAAACGGCTTCTCGATCTGGGGCTGGGATATCTGACGCTGGACAGGGCTTCCTCCACCCTCTCCACGGGCGAGAGACAGCGGATGCAGCTCGCCCGCGCCGTCCGCAACCGCACGACCGGAGTTCTGTACGTGCTGGACGAGCCATCCATCGGGCTTCACCCGTCCAATATCGTCGGGCTGACCGGCGTGATGCACGACCTGATCGCGGACAGCAACTCCGTGATCCTGGTGGACCACGACACCCAGATCCTGTCCGAATCGGACTGGATCATCGAGATGGGACCCGGAGCCGGAGCTGACGGCGGACGTGTGATCGCAGAGGGCACGATAGAAGAAATCTCTGCAGATCCATCCTCCATGATCGGCCCGTTTCTCGCAGGCTCCGCCGGAATCCACGAAAGACGCCAGGCATCACCGGAAGAAATGTTCTCCAAGGGCAGGATCCATCTCTCCACCGGTCCGATCCACACCGTAAAGCCACTGGAAGCGGACATTCCCAAGGGGAAGCTGACCGTGATCACCGGCGTGTCCGGCTCCGGCAAGACAACGCTCATCCTGGAGAGCCTGATCCCGGGCCTGCAGGCTTCTATAAACGGGAAAAAGCTTCCGGAGCACGTCCTCTCCGTGGAGGCAGAGGGCATCCGACAGATCAAGCTCATCGACGCCACGCCCATCGGCATCAATGTCCGCTCCACAGTCGCCACCTACGCCAACGTACACGATGAGCTGCGCAAGACCTTCGCCCGGACTGCTGATGCAAAGGAGCTTGGCTTCAAAGCCGGAGACTTTTCCTACAATACAGGGAAGCTGCGCTGTCCGGTCTGCGACGGCACCGGCGTGATCAGCCTGGACGTGCAGTTTCTGCCCGATGTGAAGATCACTTGTCCGGAATGCCGGGGTTCGCGTTATTCCAAAGACGCACAGAGAATAAAATATGTGGACAAAAAGGATAAAGAAAGTCCTGCCTGGTCCCTGCCGGAGCTGATGGCAATGGACGTCAGCACAGCGCTGAAAGCCTGCGGGCATCTCAAGACTGTCCGCCAGAGGCTCCAGGTCCTCCAGGATCTTGGGCTGGGATACCTGACTCTGGGCGAAGAGACGCCCAGCCTCTCCGGCGGCGAAGCACAGCGGCTGAAGCTCGCCAGCGAGATGGGAAAGGCACAGTCTGATTCTGTGTTCGTTTTCGACGAGCCCACCATCGGCCTGCACCCTCTTGATGTCCGTACCCTCATCGGCGTGTTCCAGACCCTCATTGAAAACGGCGCCACTGTGATCGTCATTGAACACGACCTGGACGTGATCCGCAATGCAGATTATGTGATCGACATGGGACCGGGCGGCGGAGAAGCCGGAGGACGGATCGTGGCAGCCGGAACGCCGGATGAGATCAGAGCGTCCGCCGAGAGTGTCACCGGAAAATTTCTATAGAAATTTTAACATCGCAAAAAGAAGTGTGTCCGCCTCACGCTCTGGAAGAAAATGCTGTAAAAACAGCGCCCGCAACCGGCAGTTGACAAATTTTCAAGCGCGCTTGGTAGCATGCGCCCGCCGGTTCTGCTATGATAAAGCCACTGAAACGTACTGCGCATACGAACAGATCAACAGCAAACAAATGCAGGAGGGAAAATAAATGATCTTAGCAGATAAAATAGCAGAATTAAGAAAAAAGAACGGCTGGTCCCAGGAAGAACTTGCCGGACAGCTCGGCGTATCAAGGCAGTCCGTATCAAAATGGGAAAGCGCGTCTTCCATCCCGGACCTCGATAAAATATTAAAGATGAGTGAGATTTTCGGCGTCAGCACCGACTATCTTCTGAAGGATTCCAATGAACCGGAGGAAGAAGCCCTCACACCCGCAGCACCGGTCACCGCCCCGGATCCCGGCAGTGACAATGATATAAGAACCGTTTCCCTGGAAGAAGCAAACTGCTTCATGGATATTGTGAAGGATATGGCCGCCAAAATCGCGGCAGGAGTTTCCATATGTATCCTCTCCCCCATTCTGCTGCTCCTTCTCGCCGGGCTTTCCGCCGAAGAAGCCGGGCATATGCTCCCGGTAACACTGGCAGTAGCAGTCGGTCTTACTGCACTATTGGTGATGGTGGCAGGCGCGGTAGCACTTTTCATCTGGTATATGAGGAAAACAGAACGCTTTGAATATTTGGAAAAAGAACCGATCGAGCTGGCCTACGGCGTGACGGGCATAGTGGAAAAGCGAAAAAAAGGATATGAGTCCTCTCATGGCATCTCCCTGGTGATCGGCGTGGGGCTTTGCATCCTCAGCGCGATTCCCGTACTTGTGCTGGGCGTCCTTGATGAAGACGGGATGCTTGCCATTTACGGGGTCATCTTCTGTCTGGTCATTGTATCAGCAGGCGTGTTCTTCCTGGTCCGTACCTGCGTGATCTTCGGCTCTTTTCAGAAGCTCCTGGAAGAAGGAGATTACAGCCGGGATAAGAAGACAGCCGAGAAAAGGAATGAAACCGTCACTACCGTATACTGGTGTATCGTCACGGCAGTTTACCTGGGATGGAGCTTTTATACGATGGAATGGCAGCGCACATGGATCATCTGGCCCTGCGCTGCAGTCCTGTTCGGCGCGGTGCTCGGCGTCAGCGGCGTGATCCGAAAAAAATAGAAACAATTTATCTGTACTTTCAAAAAGCAGTAAATCCACTTGGACTTACTGCTTTTCCTGCCCTCTCGCCATCGCTATGATTGCATCAATTATTTTTTATATAAGTCATCCAAACTAAAAATGGCCACATCCCCGGGAGCCTCGTTCTCATACCATTCTGTAAATCCGCCCAGAGAAAACAGCAAATACTGGACCGTCCTGTATTTTGAGGGAATCGCCCGGCTCCTGCGCACCAGTGTTTCCAGAATATCCCGTCCCGCCTTCTCGTTCTTGAATTTGCACTCTCCTACCACCATTGCTTTTTCAGACGGTGCAAGTCCAACAATATCCACATCTGCGCTCTGTATCTTTTTCCGCCCGGAATCTTCCTCAAGGATCTCAGTCCCCCACCATGTTCCGACTGCGGTCACAAAGCAGTTCAGTCTGCCATCAAGTCCTTCTCTCAGCGTGTAATACCGGCACATTTCCTCAAACACTTTCCCCATGAAATTGTGGATCTGCGGTTTGACGATTTTTCTGTAATATACCTCTCCCTTCCCCATTTCAACTGAGCTTGCAGCTGCCGGAACAAACGCATACCAGAAACGGAACATCTGGTCTTTCAGGATATATTGTGTTTTTTTCTTATTTTTCTCCTCTGTAATGCAGTGCCTTTTTTCTACAAGTCCTACACTGATCAGCTTATTCAAGGAATAAAGCACTGTGGCTTCCTTCTCATGTATTTTGTCCGCAATGATGTTTAATGTGTTTTCTCCTGAGGCGATCTGCTCAATAATGTTATTCACAATCGCCGTGTCTGAAAACTCCTGTGTGAGAAGATTTCTTGCCTCATCGTACAGATAACCAGTTTTTGTAAAAAACTGTTCCACGATATTTTCATCCAGACTCTTTTTCTCGTCCAGCATTGAAAGATATTTTGCCACTCCTCCCGTAATTCCGTAACAGACAGCTTTCTCTTCATTCGAGTAGTGAGGGACAAACTCTGCTGACTCCAGATAGTCAAACGGCTCCAGCCGGATCTGTATGGTACGCCTCCCGAAAAGAGGACTCTTTTCGCTCAGCACCTTATCTTCCATAAAACTTAATGCTGAGCCGCATAAGATAAACAGCATATTTTTCTGCGCCCAAACGCCGTCCGCATATTTCTGAAAAACAGAGAGCACGCTTTCGTCCTTTTCTGCCCAATAAGGTATTTCGTCAATCACAAACACGATTTTTTCATCCGTGATCTGTGTACTCATAAAAGAAAGCAGATCTTCCAGCTCATGAAAGGACACATTCATCATCTCAGGCGCAATAACCGACATGACTTCTTTGGTCAGAAGCTCTACATTCCGCTGTGTTCCCACTTTCGTAGCCACATAATATACTGCCTTTTTATCCTGAATAAACTTTGTAAGCAGAGTGGATTTTCCAATCCTTCTTCTGCCATAGACGACGGCCATATGAAATCCTTCTGTTTCATACAGCTCATTCAGCTTTCTCAACTCATCCGCTCTTCCGATAAAACGCTCCATAGCATTCCTCCTGTTATTTAAAGTAATCAGCCTCTTTATATCCCCAAAATCC
>USKR01000067.1 GCA_900555215.1 uncultured Ruminococcus sp. | reverse complement strand
TTACAAAACCGGGCTCAAAGGTAAGAGTGTTTGTGATCCCGACAAATGAAGAGCTCGCGATCGCAAGAGAGACACTGGCGCTTGTAAAATAGGAAGCGCTGATCAGATCAGGGTTTGGGACAGGACAGGGATGCCTCAGGAATGGGGCAGGACCTGTCCGTCTTTATGCTCATAACAAGGAAAAAGCATTGTCGGATATTTTGGAAAATCATAGTTGACAAACAGGATTTACATGATATAATAGACAAGGTATGAATAGGAGTAATAACTATGTTAATTAACCTATCAGACGTTTTGTCAGACCAGCATAAGACAGTTGAAGAGACTGTGCCGTTTACAATGGTAACGATCCGGATAAAATCCGGGGAATATCCTGTTGTGAGCAGCGAGCCGGTCCGTGTCAGGGTAGAACATGTCAAAGGGAAGGAGCTGCTGATCCATGCGGCGACCAGACTTGTGGCAGTCATCCCATGTGACAGGTGCCTGGAAGATGTCAGGCATGAATTTGTACTGGACAGTACAAAGCATGTGGACGTAGGTCTCTCCGACGCAGAACTGACAGAGGAGCTGGATGAATCAAACTTTATAGACGGATATCATCTTGACGTGGACAAATTACTCTATAATGAGATTTTGTCGGGATGGCCGGAAAAAGTACTGTGCAGGGAGGACTGTAAAGGTCTTTGCAAGGTATGCGGCCGCAATCTGAATACGGGGTCCTGTGATTGTGAAGAACCGGGACTTGATCCTAGGATGTCAGTTGTCCGTGACTTATTTAAGAATTTTAAGGAGGTGTAACCTATGTCAATCTGTCCAAAGAATAAATCTTCAAAAGCAAGAAGAGATAAGAGAAGAGCTAACTGGAAGATGAGCGCTCCGAATCTTGTGAGATGCAGCAAGTGCGGCGAGCTCATGATGCCTCACCGTGTATGCAAGGCTTGCGGCGCATACAACAAACGTGAGATCATTTCCGTTGACTAATTATCAATAAGGAAAAAGGACGTAAAAACTTTGTGTTTTGCGTCTTTTTTTTGTTGATTTTTATAATGTTTTCCAGTAGAATATTTTCAGTAGCGTTAGGAGGAAGGAAGATGTCTGATATTACGAGAGTGGCGCTCGATGCCATGGGCGGCGATAATGCTCCGGCAGAGATCGTAAAGCGCGCAGTGGAGGCGGTCCGGCAGAGAAAGGATATCCAGGTGCTGCTGACAGGCCGGGAAAACGTGATAAAGGAAGAGCTGGAAAAATATACTTATCCTGCCGAACAGATCCGCATCATTAACGCGACAGAGGTGATCGAGACGGCAGAGCCGCCTGTGAAGGCGATCCGCGGAAAGAAGGATTCCTCGATCGTAGTCGCGATGAAACTTGTGAAAGACGGAGAGGCAGATGCTTTCGTTTCAGCCGGAAGCACGGGCGCCGTGCTCGTCGGCGGACAGGTGCTCGTGGGAAGGATCAAGGGAGTGGAGAGACCGCCGCTTGCTCCGCTGATTCCCACACTGAAAGGAGTATCCCTGCTGATTGACTGCGGGGCGAATGTAGACGCCAGACCTTCTCACCTTGTTCAGTTTGCCAAGATGGGATCCATTTATATGGAGAGCGTCATGGGCAAGAAGAATCCTACGGTGGGCATCGTGAATGTCGGTGCGGAGGAAGAAAAAGGAAATGCGCTCGTCAAAGAGACGTTCCCGCTCCTGAAAGCTTGTAAGGACATCAATTTTGTCGGAAGCGTGGAAGCAAGGGAAATCCCTTACGGTAATGTAGATGTGATCGTCTGTGAAGCTTTTGTGGGAAATGTAATTCTTAAACTTTATGAAGGTGTGGGCGGAGCCCTGGTAAAGAAGATAAAATCGGGCATGATGTCAAGCCTTCGGAGCAAGATCGGGGCTCTTCTTGTAAAACCTGCCCTGAAAGCGACACTCAAGGACTTTGATGCCAGTGAATACGGCGGCGCGCCGATGCTGGGACTTAAAGGTCTGGTCGTTAAGACACACGGAAGTTCTGCTTCAAAAGAGGTGTGTAATTCTATTATCCAGTGCGTCACATTTAAAGAGCAGAAAATAAATGAAAAGATAAAAGCAGCTATACAGGAGACGCAGGACGAAGAAAAAAGTAAATGAATGAAGTCAAGGAGGAGTTAACTATGGAATTTGAAAAACTTCAGGAGATTATTGCGGATGTTCTCAACGTGCAGAAAGATGAGATCAGACCGGAGACTACATTTGTAGATGACCTGGGCGCGGATTCTCTGGATATTTTCCAGATCATCATGGGGATCGAGGAAGAGTTTGACATCGAGATCGACAATGAAGAGGCAGAGAAAATCGTAACAGTGCAGGATGCGGTAGACCAGATCAAAAAGGCAGTGGAATAATCAAAGGATCATTGAATGAAAAAGCCCCTGTGGGCTTTTTCGTTTTCATAAAGGAGTTGACAGATGAAAGACAGATTAAAAGAACTGGAACAGAAAATCGGATATATATTCCGTGACTTCTCCCTTCTTGAGCGGGCAATGATGCACAGTTCCTACACTAATGAACGCAGTCTGCCCAAATATCAGTGCAATGAGAGGCTGGAATTTCTGGGTGACGCGGTATTGGAACTGGTATCGAGCGAGTTCCTTTTTAAGGGATCGCCGAAGATGCCGGAGGGCGAGCTGACAAAGACAAGGGCAAGCATGGTATGCGAACCGTCCCTGGCACTCTGCGCAAGAGATATCGATCTGGGAAGCTATCTTCTTCTGGGAAAGGGCGAGGAGGCAACAGGTGGAAGAATGAGGGATTCCGTTACGTCAGACGCCATGGAAGCATTGATCGGAGCGGTATATCTGGATGGTGGTTTTACTAGTGCAAAAGAGTTTATACACAGATTTGTGCTGACAGACCTTGAAGATAAAAAGCTCTTTTATGATAGTAAAACTATCCTTCAGGAGATGGTGCAGGCTGAAAAGCTGGGAACGATCACTTACCGGCTTGTCAAGGCTGAGGGACCTGACCATAATAAATCCTTCCACACGGAAGTACTGATCGGAAATAAGGTATCGGGAAAAGGCGTGGGCAGGACTAAGAAGGCGTCGGAGCAGCAGGCGGCGTACGAGGCGATCCTAAGCCTCCGGAGAGAAAAATAGAGCAGGTGTTGTATGTATTTAAAAAACATAGAAGTACAGGGATTTAAATCCTTTGCAAATAAAATAAAATTCGATTTCCATAACGGGATCACTGGCATCGTAGGTCCCAATGGAAGCGGGAAGAGTAATGTGGCGGACGCCGTGCGCTGGGTTCTGGGCGAACAGCGGGTGAAACAGCTGCGCGGCGGGAGCATGCAGGATGTGATCTTTTCCGGTACAGAGAACCGCAAGCCGTTGAGTTATGCATCTGTCGCGATCACTTTGGACAATTCGGATCATAAGCTTCCGGTTGATTATGAGGAAGTCACAGTGACCCGCAAATTATACCGGTCCGGTGAGAGTGAGTACATGATCAATGGGGCAGCATGCCGCCTCAAGGATATTAACGAGATGTTCTATGATACCGGAATCGGAAAAGAAGGCTATTCCATTATCGGACAGGGACAGATTGATAAGATCTTAAGCGGAAAGCCGGAGGAAAGAAGAGAGCTCTTTGACGAAGCAGCCGGCATTGTGAAGTTTAAACGCCGGAAAAATCTGTCTGTCAAAAAACTGGAAGAGGAACGGATGAACCTGACCAGAGTCAATGATATACTCCAGGAGCTTGAAAAACAGCTTGGACCTCTGGAAAAGCAGTCTGAGACCGCAAAGGAATATCTGAAGAAAAAAGAAGAACTGAAGACGTATGATATCAATATGTTCCTGCTCGAGGAAGAGAGAATCCGGGATCGGATGAAAGAGGTGGAAGAGAAATATGAGATCGCCGCATCTGAGATGGAGGATTCCAACCAGCGTTACGAAGAGATGAAAGCCGAGTACGAGGCGATCGAGGAAGAGGTCGAACAGATCGATCTTGCCATTGAGACAGCGAAAAATCAGCTCAATGAGACAAATCTCCTGAAACAGCAGCTTGAGGGACAGATCAATGTCCTGAAAGAACAGATTAATACAGTCCGCATGAATGACGAGCACTATGACAACCGTTCGAATGCCGTCCGTGTCGAGATTGAGACAAGACAGGAACAAAAGGCTTCTCTTGAAAAAGAAAAGCAGGAGGTGCAGGAAAAGCTGAGTAAAGCTTCCGCCCAGGACAGCCAGGCAAAGGAAAAGCTGATCGAGGTACAGAGCAGGATCGCGGAGCACACTGCAGAGATCGAAGGCAGGAAGCAGGAGATCATGGATATCCTCGGAAACCGGGCTTCCACGAAGGCGAAGATCCAGCACTATGACACAACAAGAGAGCAGATCGCATCGCGCAGGGCGGCTCTGTCAAGGAGTATCCTGGAGGTATCGGCAGAGCAGGAGAGGCAGTCGGCGGCTCTTGAGAAATATGAGGAAGAGCTGAGCAGTGTACAGAAAACAATTGCGGGATATAACCAAAAAATCACAGAGAATGAGCATACGATCGCAAGACTTCAGAACGAGCTGAATGAAAAGCAGGAGAAGCTCAGGATCGGACAGACCGCCTATCACAGAGAATCTTCACGCCTGGAATCGCTGAAGAATATTACGGAGCGCTATGACGGCTACGGAAACAGTATCCGCAGAGTGATGTCTAACAAGGACAGAGAAAAGGGACTCATCGGCGTTGTGGCAGATATCATCAAAGTAGACAAGGAATATGAGATCGCCATTGAGACTGCCCTTGGAGGAAGCATCCAGAATATCGTTACAGATAACGAAGATACGGCAAAGAGGATGATCGCATTCCTGAAAAAGAATAAATACGGGCGTGCAACATTCCTTCCCCTTACCAGCATGAAAGGCAGCTCCGGGCTTAAAAATGAAGAGGCGCTCAGGGAAAAAGGCGTAGTCGGACTTGCAAATACCCTGGTGCATGTGGATCCTCAATTTGACGGGCTTGCAGCCCAGCTCCTGGGCAGAACGGTCGTAGTGCGCACTATTGATGACGGAATCTCTATTGCAAGGAAATACCGTCAGACTCTGAGACTGGTAACTCTGGAAGGCGAGCTGATCAATCCGGGCGGTTCCATGACAGGAGGAGCGTTTAAAAATTCCAGCAATCTTTTGAGCAGACGCAGGGAGATAGAGGAATTTGAGAAGACAGTCGCCATGCTGAAGTCAGATATGGACGCCATGGAGAAGGAAGTCGGCAGGATAAAAGCACAGAGAGGGACATGTTATAATGCCATTGATGAGATCCAGCAGGAGCTCAGAAAGGCGTCTGTTCTTGAGAATACTGCAAAGATGAATGTGGAACAGACGCGTGTCCGCATGGAAGAGGGAAAGAAACGCCTGGAAGGGCATGCTTCTGAGCAGAAAAAATTAGAGCTGGAACTGCAGCAGATCCGGGATAACGAAGAGTCTATCCAGATGGAGCTGGAGACATCGGAGAACCTGGAACAGGATTTAAATGCAAGGATCGAAGAGCTGCAGAAGATGCTGGACGGAGAAAAGCAGGAGGAAAGCCTTCAATTGAAGCACTCAGAGGAGGCGCACCTTGCGCTTGCCGCGCTGGAACAGCAGAATGTGTTTATCCTGGAAAATGTTTCCCGTATTGATGAAGAAACGGGTAAGTTTGAGGCGGAATTAAAGGAACTGGATTCCAACAAGGACCATGCATCGGAAGAAATCCGGGAAAAAGAGGAAAAGATAAGAGAACTTAAGAACACGATCGAAGATTCAAAGGAGCTGTTTGATGAGATCGGTAAAGAAATCCGGGAACAGACGGAGAAAAGGGAGGACCTGAATCAGAAGCATAAAGATTTCCTCAGGATGAGGGAAGAGCTGGCAAAGCACATATCCAGCCTGGATAAAGAATGTTTCAGATTGAACAGCCAGAAAGAATCCTATGAGGCTGCTTCAGAGAAGCAGATGAATTATATGTGGGAAGAATATGAGCTTACATATAATCATGCCATGGAGTTAAGAGATGCAAATCTGACAGATCTGTCTTATATGAAACGCCAGATCCAGACATTGAAAAATGAAATCCGGAAGCTGGGCACTGTAAATGTAAATGCCATCGAGGATTTTAAAAATGTGTCTGAGAGATATGAGTTCCTGAAGGGGCAGCATGACGACCTGGTCGAGGCGGAGGCAACGCTTGTGCAGATCATAGAGGAATTGGACGCCGCCATGAGAAAACAGTTCGCCGAGCAGTTCGCCCGGATCGCCGAAGAGTTCAACAGTGTCTTTAAGCAGCTTTTCGGAGGAGGAAAAGGAACATTGGAACTGATGGAGGATGAAGATATCCTGGAGGCAGGCATCCGCATCATTGCCCAGCCGCCGGGGAAGAAGCTGCAGAATATGATGCAGCTCTCGGGAGGCGAGAAGGCATTGACCGCGATCGCCCTTCTGTTTGCGATCCAGAACTTAAAGCCGTCTCCTTTCTGTCTGCTGGACGAGATCGAAGCGGCTCTGGATGATAATAATGTGACCAGGTTTGCGCAGTATCTGCACAAACTAACTGAAAATACTCAGTTTATCGTCATCACTCACCGAAGAGGGACAATGACAGCGGCAGACCGGCTGTACGGGATCACCATGCAGGAAAAGGGCGTGTCCACCCTTGTGTCAGTGGATCTGCTGGAGAATGAACTGGACAAATAAAGAGCAGGAGAGAGCGGAATGGGAGAAAAAAAAGGATTTTTTAAACGTCTCGTCTCAGGTCTCACCAAGACCAGAGATAATATCGTATCCGGGATGGACAGTATTTTCCACGGATTTTCCAAGATTGACGAGGACTTCTACGAGGAACTGGAAGAAACGCTGATCATGGGTGACCTGGGAGTCCACGCGACCATGGAGATCCTGGACGACCTGAGGGAAAAGGTACGCGCGCAGCATCTGAAAGAGCCCATTGAGTGCAGGCAGCTGCTGATCGACAGCATCAAAGAGCAGATGGATGTGGGCGAGACAGCGTATGAATTTGAAGACCGCACGTCAGTCGTATTCGTGATCGGCGTGAACGGAGTGGGTAAGACAACTGCCATCGGAA
>USKR01000066.1 GCA_900555215.1 uncultured Ruminococcus sp. | reverse complement strand
TGGAAGCTGACATGCCGTCATCGCTCAGTGTCCATCCCTCCGGGATCTCCGCTGCGTCCAACGCTTCATTTGACGTAACCGTTACAGTCACATCCTTGTTGGTCGGTTCTGTTTCGGAGTAGCTTACTTCTGTCTCCGGCGCGGTTTTATCAATGTTGTCAATCTTCACAGAAACTGCCGCCTCATTTCCTGCAAAATCTTTAAATGTTACAGTCTCTTCCGTATTTGCCTCATATGTCTTGGAAGCTGACATGCCGTCATCGCTCAGTGTCCATCCCTCCGGGATCTCCGCTGCATCCAACGCTTCATTTGACTTCACTGTTACTGTCACATCGCCGTTCGTCAGCTCTGTTGTGGAGTAGCTTACTTCTGTCTCCGGTGCTGTCTGGTCAAAGTAGAAGGTATATGTAACTTCTGTCAGATAAATGTCGAAAAGCGGCGGTACACTGTCGCGTACGGTCAGTATGTTCTTTCCATCCTCTCCGTTTCCTTCATTCAGTGCGGACTCTATTTCTGAAAATGCCGCTGTATCCTCCGTGCCTGTGATCTCAAATTCCCTGCCATTCAGAAGGAATTGATACAGCCTGCCGTTATCCGTAAATTTAAGGTCAAAGTCTTCGCCGATCAATACATTTTCCGTAATCTCCTGCTCGCTTCCATTGACCACAAATACTGCTTCCGGCGGTGTTGTCTCATAGGTAACAAACGCAAGACGGCCTACAAGCTCCAGACTAGCCGCATCTACTTCATCCTGCCCCGCAAACGGATCATTATAAATTTCCTCTGCTTTTTCATAAGAAGCAATTAACGCATCCCAATTATCATTTTTAATATAATTATACTCCTGTGCGATAGTTTCTGCCGCTTCAGCGATAACCTTTTCCAGTTCTGTCTTATCCGCCGGGGTAAATTTCTGCACTTTGAAGAATCCCAGCATTGTTGAATCTTCCAGACTCAGGCTGATCACACTGTCCTGATCAACCGTAAATTCTCCGGTCAGACTGGATTTTGATCTGTCTGTGACTGTAACTCCTTTGCTTCCTTTTCTGCTTGGCGACTCGTATGTCACGCGGCAGGACGCTTTGTTCATTTCATTTAAGCTGTACTCATCCGCCTCTGCCCCTGTGACCGGATTAAGCCCATCATTTATAAACTGGAATGTAACTTTCACAGAGACCTTGCCTGTGCTGTCCGCGGTAAACTCCTGCTCGGTAATCTCGAAGTGTCCTGTGTTCCCGCTGCTTAATGCATCTTTTGTGTCAAATCCATCTGCGGAAGTATTGATGCCGACTTCCACGCCCCTCATGTCCTCATTCGCAGTTTCAGGAGTACATTTCTCCGCCTTTTCCCATATCTCATAGTAGCTGCTCAGCTTATCCATCTCTGTATTGTTATTTACATTGTGTGTCTGCTGATAAGCGCTCAGCAGCGGCAGGATGCTTTGCGTTACCTTGTCGCTGTAATCGAATCTACCGTCCTCCCCGTTTTTTGTCGGGTTGTAGTAAGCCACTTTATCTTCGATCACATTCTGCCAGTAATGTTTCTCCAGATAATAATATGCAGAATCTACCTCTTCCTGCGTTGCATCCGCAGCGTCCAGGACAGCTTTAGCGTCTGTCAGGGCACCGTTAAAATATTTTGTCAACGTCGCATCCGGATACTTAAATTCAGCGGCAGACGCTTCCTCATATAATTCCTGCAGCTCATTTTTATCCACAGCCGGAGCTGACGGCTCGGAAACCAGCTTATACAGCTCAACCTCGCCGGTGCTGACTACGGTCTCGTGCGCCGAGTCCAGCGTCAGCCTCAGATAGTTTGCCGGGGGTGCACTAAATGTAATATCCGTCCATGTCAGGGAGTTGTCCGTAACACTACTCTTAGCTACCTGCGTATACGCAGAACCATCTGTGCTGACCTCTACGGTACAGCTGTTAGGCGCGCCGTTTCCGACATCTCCTCCGGCATTTCTCGGATGGATGCGCACCTTACAGAGATCCACCGTATCCGCAAAGTTAAACGTATATACCTGAGGTTTTCTGTTTGTGGGGTCATTGTAATTACTGTTCGTATATGTCGTCGTATCGCCGTCAAAACTTGCCTCAAGGGTATTCCCATCCGTTCCAGGCCCATATGATTTCGCTGACATCGAAGCAATCTCCGTCACCGCAATCTTCACTTCCTGCGGATCGCTTTGAACAGCCGCCCCGCCATCCAGATCTTGGGCGTATACGACCGCCGGGAAAGAGCCAAGTCCCATCGTAAGTACCATTGCTGCGCTCAGCGCGGCGGCAGCAGTGCGTTTAAAAATGCTTTTTACCTGCTTGTCCATTTTCATCTTCCTTCCTTTTAAATTACTTATACTTGAGTTTTTTAGTTTACCACTTTCCGCTGTCTCAGTGGCATATATTTTTATTTTAGCATAATTTTTCATTTATAGCTTATATTTTTTATTCATTCGTTTATATTATTTAGCATCTGAAAATGATTTTTGTTTATTTTACACAAAAAATATCAGAGGAACACCGTTCCCTCATGCCGGGAACTGCATTCCTCTGATCTTCATCCGCTTTTACGGATCTGATAAATTACTTTTTATTTCTCTTTCTGATAACTACTACGGCTCCCGCTGCCGCGCATGCAGCGACGAGAACTACAACCCATACTACCGGGCTGCTCTGGTCGCCGGTCTGTACTGCTTTGCCGTCTTCTTTATCAGTCTTTCCATTGGTTGAATCCGGCGTGTCTGTGCCCGGTTTTTCGGGATCAACCGTTGTGTCAAGCTTCTCGAAACGTGCCTCGATCACAAGGTCAGATATTACCGGTGCGGAGAAATCATACTCTTTGTCGCCTACATACCAGCCAATGAATTTGTATCCTTCTTTGACCGGATCATCAGGTTTTTGTGCCTTATCTCCATCTTTAACAGTCTGCTTTGTTTCGTTATCATCAACTATCAGAGTTACTGTGTGTGTCACTTCCGGCTCCGGATCATCAACTTTTGTAAAGTCCGCGATCAGCGATGTATTCTCTGTCACAGCAAATACATATTCCGCACTGTCGGAAACCTTTTCTCCGGTAACCGCGTCATACCATCCCGCAAATTCGTAACCTCTTTCTGCCTCAGCTGTCACCGTAACCTCTGTATTTGCAGCGATTCCCGAGCCTCCGCCGCTTACATTGCCGCCTTCATTCGCCTCTACATATACTGTATAAGACTGTGCAGGAGCATTGGCGATATCGAACTCGGATACAGCTACCCAGCCGTCGTTCGATTCTTTTGCCACGAACCTGATATACTGCACTTCCTGCTCGTCGAAGTAGAATGTCTTGGTCGTTCTGTCCGCTGCAAATTCCACATCCTCAGCAACCAGATTCCAGTCATCATCTTCATTGGCCTTTACATACAGATCAGCCTTGGTTACCAGTCCACTGTTCGTATCTGTTCTCGGAGTAAACTTAAACTGGTTGATCACATATTTCTGACCCAGATCGATATCTCCCTTGATCGTCTCCCAGGTTCCCTGCGGCTGCAGCTTATCTGACGCGCCGTCCCAGTTAGAATGCCAGATCGAACCGGAATTGCCGTCGAATGCATACTCGAAAAGTCCTTCTGTCGCGCTGCCCATATCAGTCTCTGTATCCGCTGTTCCAGTCCAGCCCGCCTTATTATAATCTACGGCAGCTCCCTGTTTTACAGTTACATTGTCAATCACTGCCTCAATAGCATTTGATATCGATCCGATCCTCTGTACCGGAAGGAGTAATGTAGCTCTGGAAATGTTCTCTACCCTTACTTCACCGTCTGTCTGGCGGTTGCGGTATACGCCTGATGCTTCGTAGGTCGTACCGTTTACCGTAAGTGTTGTAGAAGTTCCGCTGGTTGAGATCGCAAGATGTACTTTCTCTCCTACCGGAAGCTTATAGTCGAAGTAGTAGTCATAGAGCTCTCTTCTGAAACCGAGTCTTCCATCGTCCATGACACGGATGTCATGTACATAATCATCATTATTTCCTTCGTTGTCAGCCTCAAACAGAATATCTCCTGCCTGTGCCGGCTTGTCGAGTGTAATATCAAACTCCAGTGTATTTCCTGTAGCCAGTTTGTCGATACCTGTTGTCGCATAGCTCTCGCCGCCGTTTAATTTCAGGCTGCCATCCTCGATTGACGCATTGACATTCTCTTTCAGGTCTCTTCCGTTTTCTGAAGAGTCCGCCATCTCAGCGCCGTCCTCGAATTCATAAGACATGTATTCACCGTTGTCATCCGCTGACGCCTCGTGATATGGATTGCTGTTTGCCGCGTCGCCGAGTTCGTCAACGACAGACTCCATCTCGGAATATGTGAGATCTTCTGCCTCGCCCCAGTTCTTGCTTGCCATTGTCGGAACCGCGTCTGCGAATCGGTCATAGATATCGATCTCTGAAATTCCGTTTGCTCTTGTATCAACGCTGTCGTTCCAGATCGCATAGGTACTTCCGAGCATCTGCTCAGAACCTGCCGGGATCACTGTTCCGTCGAAGTTATTCGGCGTCCAGTTATTATACAGATTCTGTGTGTTCAGATAATCATAATAGTAACCGGCTGCCGGCACTATATACAGACTGCCATCGATCGTGTTGATCAGTTCGAATCCTTCATTGTACATATTCGTCGGATTCGCCCATCCTGTATTCCACACGTTCATCTGAACGCCTTCGCTGCGGACATCAGCCTCGCCCGGCATAGAGGAAAGGCTTCCCCACAGGCGGACAGTGTAACACTTGCTCTGAACATACTCGATCAGATCGTCAGAGAACATTCTGAAGCGGTTTTTCTCTCCATAATACTCATCTGTTCCAATATGTACTGTCATGCTCTGGTCAAACATATCCTCATTCAGATATTCATCCCAGATACTCTCGACAAACGCAAGGCTTTCATCATATTTTTCCGGCGAAAGGTCAAACTGCTCACCGGCTCTGTTCGCCGCGCCGGATACGATATTCTGAAGCATAAGATCCGGGCGTACCTTTGTAAACGCTCCGGAGTGTCCCGGTGTGTCGAACTCCGGCGTAATATTCACGCCCATGCTGCGGCAGTCCAGGATAAAGTTACGGAAATCTTCCTTTGTATAATACAGATCCTTATTGGTCAGGTCTGCCTGGTTGAGTCCGTCATTGCTTCCCTCTACCACATTTGACTCAAGGCGGAAGCCGGTATAAGCTTTCTCTCTTGCCTCTTCAGCGGAAGCATAATCCTCATAGAAAATCAGGTTGTCATTGAGATGAATATGGAATTCATTCATCTTATAGTAAGCCATCTCTTTTGCGATATCTTCCAGTGTATCCATAGAGATCGGCTTACGTGCCACGTCGAGCATGAACCCGCGTACTTCGTACTTCGGATAATCCTTGGTAATACCTTTCGGCATTGTGCCGTCGTTTAATTCAGCGATCTGAAGGATGGAGCGTGTCGCCCAGTAAGCGCCGGTATTATGATCCGCGCTTACCATCACATAATCCCCGATCTCCATAACATACCCTTCTTCTCCCAGGGCACGGGCGCCGCCGTCCTTAATAAAATAAATGTCGCCCGGCTGCGGGTCGTCTCCCGTCTCTACCGTCAGAGACGCGTTCATCTCCGCATTGTAATCATCCTTAAAGGCATTCACCGCATCCATAAAATCAGATGCCGAATTTGACACCAGGATCCTGGAACCGATTGTGAAGCTTCCTTCTTCCGTTCCGCCGTACCACTCTGCGAGCTCGGGAATCACTGTCGGCTTTTCATTCACGCCGCTGTCCTCGTACATTCCCGGGATCTCGATCTGATACTCTGTTGATCCTTCTGCGTACTCGTCACCCTTATTCACTTTATAAATACCGGAGATCGTCATATCTGTGAGAGGCTTATAAATCGTACCGTCTCTTTCTACAACCTGCTCATAGTCCGCAAGGAATTGGATTCCAAATCCCTCCGGCACCTCCGGCAGCACCAGTGCTCTTCCGTCGGCTCTCACTGTCGGCGCGGCAAGGAGATCTACGATTTCCTCCGGTGTCGCGTCTTCGCTGATCTGAGCCGGTTCTACCGCATAGCTCTCGAACTCTGCCACAGAAACATTCGGCCAGTCATTACTGCCTCCATTGTAGCCGTCTACAGTCAGGCGGATCTTCTTCGCCCATACAGGCGCGTCCAGTGAAATCACCTCGTTCACCTGGGTGATCGGCGAACCGCATGTATAAACCGTCTCAAAAGCCGCGTCATCACTCTCCGCAGTTTCAATCTTATAGCTCTCGATGTTCAGTCTCTCCCAGATGATGCGGAAGAACTGGACTCTCTGGGAAGCCGGCAGCGTTACAGTCAGCGTGCGCGCCTCCTCAGCAGAGGACTTATTGGTCGCCCAGCGGGTCGACTGGTCCCCGTCAATTGCCATCGAAGCTGCCTGTGTATCTCCTTCAGTCGGCTCATAGTCACTTGCTTCAGCCGTTCCTTCCAGATTATAATTTTCTTCCGGAAGCAGATCGTCCGGAATCTCATTTTCATAGATCTGGAAGTCATAAACAGATACAGACTGCCAGTTTCCCGGATTTAAAGCATATCCGTCCACATACAGCCGTACAAACTGTGCTTCCGCCGGCTCTGCAAGATGAATATTCTCGTTCAGTTCTGAGATCGGCTCCGTCCCTTCTTTCTCATAAACGGTTGTCCACTCTGACGCGTCGCTGCCGCCAGTATCAGACGTCTGAATCTCATAACCTGTGATATTCGTCCTCTCCCATGGAATAACAAAAGACTGGAATGTCTTTGCTTCTCCAAGATCGACTGTCAAAATCTTCGGAGTCTGGGCGGAACTTGTGTTTGTCGCCCATCTTGACTGCGGCTTCGGCGCGTCTCTGTTAACGATGCCGTCAATCGCCTTGTCAGCCGTATAGTCCGATGTTTCTACATCATTCGCTGTTGCTGTTGCACCGATCGCCAGATTCACCGGTTCTTCCCCTGCGGCCTCTGCAGTCAATGGGGCAAACGGTGTCGCCAGCCCAAATACCATTGCTGCCGAAAGGATACACGCGCTTACGCTTTTGAAGCGTGTTCTTGTCTTTTTCATTCTTTTCCTCCCATATA
>USKR01000065.1 GCA_900555215.1 uncultured Ruminococcus sp. | reverse complement strand
CTCTTTACCAGCTCCGCATCCAGGATTGCCTCGTCCGGCATCATGGATTTAGAAACAAGCGGATATTTGACCTGTTCAGCCGGATCTGTGACAACAGCGAAAGAGGTCACCTCAGATCCCGTTCCACTCGTTGTAGGAATTGCGATCAGTCCCACTTCTGCATAGTGGTCGACTCTCAGAGCAAACTCGCGGATCGATTTTGATGAATCTATGGCAGATCCGCCTCCCACTGCCACGATTGCGTCCGGACGGTACTCAAGCATCTTTTTAACGCCCTCGCTGATCTTCTCGATCGGCGGATCAGGCACAACGTCCTTGAAGATTTCAAACTCTTTGTTCCCCTTCCGGAGAGGCTCTGTCACAAGCTCGATCATCTCCCCCTGGGCGATAAACGGGTCCGTCACGACCAGTACTTTCTGATATGGGATTTCTGCCAGACGTTCCAGCGCCTGATCCCCAAAGTATATTCTTGTTTTAATATCAAAGCTCTTCATAGCTGTCCTCTCTCTATTCAGAATAAATGCATTTTATTCCTGATTCTTTAAATGTCCTGAGCCATTTTTCTTCCGGCTTCTCATCTGTGATCACCATCGTAATGTCGTCCAGCGGGCCGATATTCGTAAATGCCGTTTTGTCGAATTTACTGCTGTCTATCGCCAGGATTTTCTCTGTTGCAGCCGCCAGCATTGTCGCCTTATTATTTGCATGAAGCTCATCCGAATCCGTCATACCCGCGTCAACATCGATCCCTTTGCACGAGATGATCGCCTTATCCACATGATACGAGCGTATCATCTTATCAGTCTGAGGTCCGACCAGGGCAAAAGACCCTTCCCTGGACGCCCCGCCCGTTGACAGGATCGTCCAGTCCTGAGCGTCAAACAGCTCGATAATGATCTCGATTGAATTCGTGATGACAGTGAGGTTCTTTTTACCTTTTTCCTGCAGTGCCTTTGCAATATACACTGCTGTGGAACTGGCATCCAGCATAATACTGTCCCCGTCCTTCACGATCTTGCTGACCAAATCTGCAATATGCTGTTTTCCCACAATATTGCGGTTCTTCCTGATATTGAACGGCAGTTCAATATTTACATTTTCATTAATGACAGCTCCGCCATAGCTTTTAATGGCGTAACCGTCATTCACCAGCTTCTCCAGATCTCTGCGGATTGTTTCTTCCGAAACATCATACAGCTGGCTCAGTTCACTTACAACAACTCTTCTGTCGGTCTGCAGTTTTTCCAGGATTTCATTTCGTCTCTCAATCGCAAGCATATCGCTGCCTCCTGTTTATGCCAAAACAGGCTCTCCGGCTGCTCTGCTCAAGCTCCGGCAGTTTATGTCATGCCGCTATGACGCAGGGATAAGCAGGGGAGAGCCCGTCTGTCTTATAGCATATTATAAAATTGCATCGCGAATCTGGGCATCCGGATGAGCGATAACGGAAGAATCGAGGAACATTCCCCTGTCCTTCACTGCTTCCTTTGCCCTCTCGATCGCTGCTTCGACAGCAGCTACTTCTCCAGTCAGGAGCATGTATGATTTTCCGCACATACCTCTTGCGATACGCAGCTCGATCAGATCAACAATAGCTGTCTTTGCAGCTTCATCTGCTGCCACGATAATGGATGCGGCGTCATATGTCTCAAATATACCCAATGCAGATACATCCTCGATCTTTGCCGCCCCGTAAATCGCCGGGAAAATAGATTCATGCGGGTTTCCGAGTACAAAACTGTCGATCAGATGGAAGCCGTGCAGCTCTTTGGCATTGTCTACCGCTGCTTTTACGGCACTCAAGTCACCTGTAATGATCGCAATATATTTACCCGGACATACTGTCTGAGCTTCGATTATGCTGACTTCAGAGGTCTTTACCATAGCGTCCGCCGCGGTAATACCTGCTGAAACAGTCTTATATTCTACCATTCCAATTGCCTTACTCATTGCCTGCACGTCCTTCCTAAGTTTCTATGATCACATATTTATCATTTACTTCTGTCACTGTACCTGTCACTGATGCATGGATACCCACGCTCAGTCCTTTTGCCGGTTCAGCGATCATCTGTCCCTTTGTCACCTTATCGCCTTCTTTTACGACAGCTGACGCAGGCGCTCCGATATGCTGGCTCAACATGATCCGTACTCTCTTTACCGGAACCTCTGACTCATCCAGAGGAGCCTCTTTATTGTACTTTGTCAGGTCAAGTCTTGCCATCAGCCGCTCCATCGGGACTTTCCTGTATTCTCTCTCCGGTCCTACAGGTTTTGCCTCAACCTGCGGAGGACGGATTCCGTTTGCTCTTAAACCTGCCTTGTATTCTGCCATAAGGCTTCTGGGTGAAAGACCCTGGAAACAGGAATACAGTTCACAGACGCCGCAGGATGAACAGAACATCGTGTTTACAAAGATGTTTGGCTCCTGGATATCCTTGCATGTGGCTGCAAGCATAAATTTGTTTGGCTCGATCGGATGTCCAAGCGCATGTCTCGGACAGAGATCTGTACACATCGAACACTGGCAGCAGCAAGCTGCAGCCCGTTTCATGTCGATGGAGTTTTTCTTTAATTTCTTCTGTATGATATAATGATCCTCCGGCAGTACAAGGATCGCATTTGTCGTCTTTGTGACAGGCTGCGCTCCTGTGCCGATATTTCCCATCATCGGTCCACCCACGAAATATACCGGATTTGGTGTCGTCACATGCCCTGCAAGAGCGACTACCTCGTCCAGAGGCGTTCCGATCGGTACACGTACAGTCACCGGATGCTCAACTTCTGCTACGACAGATACCAGCTTATCTTCCACCGGTGTCTTCTCGTTCAATGCTCTGTATACATTGTATACCGTCTCAACATTGAATACCGCAACACCGCTTTCGATCGGAAGCCCGCCCGGGCGGACTACCTTACCGGTCACTTCATAGATCAGTACAACTTCATCACCTGCCGGATATACTTCATCCAGCAGTCCCAGCCTCACTTCCGGATATTTGCCGATCACGGCATCTACTGCCTCGATCGTCTTCTTATAGGCTTTCTTGATGCCGATGATAACTTCCTTTGCACCGACTGTCTCGCCGATCATATGGAATGTATCAATGATCTCTTTTGCATATTTTTCAAGCAGCTGCCTGTGCAGTCTTAAGAGCGGCTCGCACTCCGCACAGTTCAGGATGATCGTATCCGCACGCTCATCTAGCTTGGCATATGTCGGAAATCCCGCACCACCTGCGCCAACGATACCGTTCTGCTGCAATATGCTGCTCAATTCTTTCATATCCATAATTCCACTACTCCAGTCCTGATCCGTCGTCAATAATTCCTACGATCGCCGCATCAACAGGCGAATCAGGCATTCCGCTGCCGATCCTTGCCGCGCTGCCCTGTGCAACGAGCACATACTCGCCAATGCCTGCGCCGATCTTATCGATCGCAATAAGCTGTTTCGCGCCGGAATGCATATGTTCCAGAACATCTACGATCATGAATTTATTGCCGATCAAATTTTCACATTTGCGTGTTGAAACAACACTTCCAACAACCTTCCCTATCAGCATGATATTATCCTCACTGTATCGCCGGTAGCAATCTTTGCAGCATTTGCTTCATCTGTGTCGATGTGCATTTCAAGGGTAAAGCTGTCATCCACGCGGATCTTCACGTGGTTGAAGATCGTTCCTCTCTCATTGTCCGCCTTAACTGAGACGATATCACCGTCATGCACGCCTGCCGCCATCGCGTCCTTCGGGGACATATGTATATGGCGCATTGCGATGATGCATCCCTCATCCAGGTAAATCGCGCCCCTCGGTCCTACGACCGCGATCGGCGCGCTTCCCTCGATCTTTCCGGATTCCCTGATCGGAGCGTTAACTCCGAGGCGGATCGCATCTGTTGCCGATATCTCAACCTGTGTCTGTTTTCTCACCGGGCCGAGCACCCTCACATTTTCGATTGCCCTGAGCTTGAGACCAACGATAGTCACTGTCTCATTTGCCGCGAACTGTCCGCCCATAAGACCTTTTTTCCGCGTCAGATGGTATCCTTCGCCGAACAGAGCTTCCACATGTTCCTGAGTAAGATGGATATGTCTTGCGGACACTCCGATCGGCACCATGTATCCTGCCCCTTCAGAGGATTTCTGCTTCTCTACTGCTTCCAGGACCAGTTTTGTAATTAATGCTACATTACTGTTATCCATATCTCAATTCTCCTCCAAAAACGGATCTGCAACGCCCGTTTTTCTCATATGCAGGAAACAGCCTGCTTATTCGGCTGTTTCCTGCGGGGTCTGTCAATAATTACTGCGATTATTTCAGGACCGGAAGGATCTTCTCCACATCTGTGTGCGGTCTCGGGATCACGTGTGTAGCTACAAGCTCGCCGAGTCTTCCAGCTGCCTCTGCTCCGGACTCAACTGCAGATTTCACAGCACCTACATCGCCGCGTACCATTACTGTTACAAGTCCGCTTCCGATCTTCTCTGTTCCTACCAGAACTACGTTAGCAGCCTTTAACATTGTATCTGCTGCCTCGATTGATGCTACCAGACCTCTTGTTTCCACCATTCCTAATGCTTCCTGTGACATTCTTCTTTCCTCCTTCTGAATCGTCGGTTGTTCCTGAACCGTTGTTTCTGCCTTCTGCGCCGTCTTTCTCACTCTTCGTACAGTTTTTGCCGGCGCCTTGGCTGTAGTTGTTTTCTTTTCCTCTGCCATTTCAAACTGCCTCCTAACTTACCCTGTTTGCACTGTCGTTAACGATCTTAAGTATCTCCTCATGAGGGCTCGGGATCACAACCTTGCAGACAGGCTCTTTGATTCCGTTCGCTGCGGCAGCTTCAATGGCCTGCTTGACAGCGGATACGTCGCCGCGGATGATGATCGTAACCAGTCGTCCGCCCAGTTTTTTCTCCCATGTGACAAGCTGCACTTCCGCGGTCTTGCACATGATATCAATGGCAACTACCGCTGCCGTTACACTCGGGATCTCAAAGAATCCATACGCTTTACCCATGAGACTGCTCCTTTACTGTGATCTGAAGACTTTCCTCATTCACTGTGATTAGATCGTCGGAAGGATCTTCTCCACATCATTGTGCGGTCTCGGGATTACATGTGTAGCTACAAGCTCGCCGAGTCTTCCTGCTGCGTCAGCGCCTGTCTCAACTGCCGCTTTAACAGCTCCCACATCTCCGCGTACCATTACTGTTACGAGTCCGCTTCCGATCTTCTCTGTTCCGACCAGTGTTACCTCAGCTGCCTTTGTCATTGCATCTGCAGCCTCGATTGCTGCTGTAAGTCCTCTTGTTTCAACCATTCCTAATGCCTGCTGTGCCATTGCCATTGTTCATTTCCTCCTAAATCTCTTCGATATCTTTTTCGTTGATGATATGTGGTTCACCTTTGTCCAATCCGGTGATCTTCAGCATTTTTTCCGTATCCTCTGTCGGTCTTGCGATCTCATATTCGTTCACAACGCCCGCAAGCTCCTCAGCTCTCGCCTTTGCCGCCTCAAGCGCTGCCGTGACATCGGATACGCTTCCGCGGAATTTGATCATGACAATCAGTGGTACGGGTAATTCATCTGCATTCGCCGGTTTGTTTTTGTCGAACTTTTCGAGCCATACATTGCCTGCTTTACAGCCGGCATCCGCCGCCGCAAACGCTGTGGCAAGCCCGAAAACCTCTAACATGCCTACTGCATCTCCCATAATGATTCACCTATTTATTAACGATAGCGATCTTAAGGCCTTTCTGTGCAAGATTTGTCAGGTGGGCCTCATTGATCTCCTCAAGCGGGAACTTATGTGTGATCAGTTCCTTCATCGGAAGGCCGATCGCCTGAGCTCTCTTCAGGAAATCAAATGTAGTCGCGTAATCTCTCAGGGTATATACCCAGGAGCCGACCAGAGTGATCTCTTTGGAGCAGAGGTCAAAGTGCGGATTGATCGTGGCGTCTCCGCCGTTGATGAAGAATCTGAGTTCACATAAACCGCCGCCGTTGCGGATGAACTTGTAGATATTGGAGTGCGCTACCGGTGATCCTGTGCACTGGAACGCAAAATCTGCAAGGTGTCCGCCAAAGGCTTCTTTCACTGCCTCTGAGAGAGCGTCGATCCCTTTGTGCTCCATAAAGTTTACGGACTTGTCAGCGCCCATCTTCTTAGCGAAGTCGAGTCTCTGCTGATTTCCGTCTACTGCAACGATGTTCTCGATACCCATTGTACGAAGGACCGCGATACAGATCAGACCGATCGGTCCGCATCCCTGTACGACAACTCTGCTGTTGAATCTCAGGATTCCTGTTGTCTTCGCTCTCTCGACCGCATGTACAAGAACCGCGCATGGCTCGATGAGGATTCTGGAATCAAGATCCAGGTCGCTTACGTTGAAGACAGAAGATCCTTCACGGATCAGGATGTAATCTGAGAACCATCCGTTCAGATGGATGTCATCATCCGGAAGAAGTCCGTATACATCAGCTCCTCCAATGTTCTTCTTATTCAGGTCGAACATCTCGATATCCGGATCGTCTTTAAAGATCATACATGTAACAACCTTGTCGCCGACCTTCAGCGGTTTGCCCGCGCTGTCAGTCTTTACGTTCTTGCCCATTTTGACGATCTCGCCGGTTCCCTCGTGTCCGAGTGCTACCGGGATCAATCCGAACGGGTCTTTCTTAAACTCATGGGCATCTGTTCCGCAGATACCACATCCCTCTACTTTAACGAGGATGTCTCCGTCTCCCAATTCCGGGATCGGGAACTCTTTTACATCATAATGCTCAAGTGATGTCAGCATCGCAACATGCGCTGTTTTCGGGATTGCCTGGCTTTCAGCCGGCTGAGCGGACGGTGAAGGGATCTTCTTGTCCAGCATGCTCTCCAGCACCTGTTTTACGACGGCTTCCACATTAGCGGAATTCATTTCCATGTTGTCTACCTCCTGTTTCTGTTGTTCCTGCTTTACGCCATGCCCAGCTCGATTCCGCTTTGCTTCATCTCGCTGATGGCGTGCGCCATATGCTTCTTCGCATTCCGGCGGTTTTCGCCGTGCCCAGCTCGATTCCGCTTTGCTTCATCTCGCTGATGGCGTGCGCCATATGCTT
>USKR01000064.1 GCA_900555215.1 uncultured Ruminococcus sp. | reverse complement strand
CTTCAGCAGGTCTCCATACACACCGTGAAGAAGTTCTGCCATTTCCTGTAAAATTTTTCTTAACTTTTCATCCTTGATCTTTTCCATATCTGCAGACCTCCTGAATAAATTATTTCAAAATAAAACTTTTCTCTGTCTGTTTTTAGTATACCATACAACCACCCGTTTATCTATCGGAAAGAATATTCTGGTTCTGACAGGGCATCTTTAGGATATCTTGCGACACTATTCTCATCACATAACAAAAAGCATGACTCCCATGAATCATGCCTTTTATACTTTGATATTATCTTACAGTCCCAGTCCATTCACCCATTCCTGAACATCCGCTTCATCAACACCTGACCGGAATCTCATGCCTTCCTGCCAGTCCCCGGTTCCTGCCAGATCCGCCAGAAGCTGTCCGCTCTCGCCCATTCCTGAAGAAGAGGAAGTCGCAAACGGGATCACCGTCTTTCCGGTAAAGTCATTGTTCTCTACAAAGCTGTCCACCGGCCATGCGGCGATTCCCCACCAGATCGGATACCCGATAAAGACCGTATCATAAGAGTCCCAGTTCTCCACTGTCGTTGAGACAAGCTCCACATCTCTTAAGCTCTCGTCCGCATATTCCCGTGAGACACGGCTGTTGTCGTCTGTCCAGTCAAGATCCGAGTCTGTATACGGCTCTGCAGGCTCAAGTTCGAAAAGGTCTCCACCCGTTGTCTCTGCAATCGTATTTGCCACTTCTTCTGTATTTCCTGTTGCTGAATAATAGACAACAAGGACATTTCCCGAAGCCGCCGTGTCAGAACCATCTTCCCCGGTGATCTGCGTTTCATCCTGCGCGGTATCTTCCTGAGCATCGCTCTGCGCGGTATCCGCCTGCGTATTTTCCGTATCCGATCCGCATCCTGCAAGCAGGCTCACCGCCGCTGCCCCGGCCAGTATCAAAGAGAGTATTTTTTTCGCTTTCATCGTCATTATTCTCCTTTCAGATGCATTTATTTGTTTTCAATTTACTTTTTCTCTTGTTCCATGTTCAGTATATCTGAAAAAAACTCCCCTGAGAATTTTCCATTTGTTCGCCAGTATTAACCTGAAAGTAAATGCCTGTTATTTCTTTTTCCTGCCAAGCTTTATCAGGCCTCTGCTCAGATAATGTCCGATCAATACAAAGAGCCCCATAGCCGCCATATAGTCAAGGATAAAGAAAATAACCGGTTCTTCATAATCAAAAAATACAAAGTGTACCTGCATCAGCATATAGCTTAAGACGTCTCTCTTTATGAAAGCCCATACTCCGTATGCCGCGATCCCGAAGCCTGCCAGCCGGGCGAGCCATTTCCGCACAGCGGAAGGCTGTTCAAACAGCTTCCCTGCCATACCGGTCATGATCCCCCAGTGGATTCCCAGATGCAGGGACATCAGCACAAATCCCCAGTAGGCGCAGGTCATATGAATGATTCTTGCCGGTCCGCTGAATCCCCTTATGTCCAGGAAGGCAAAGAGATGGCGCGAGAGAATGATCCCGCTTATCATGGAGCCGAGGATGCAGACCAGGACCAGGATCACAAGTACGGTCTGAAGGATACGGTAAGGTGTGTACCTTCCTTTTCCGATATTCCCGGTCCATTTACGGTTCAGTATATGGTGAAGGATAAAAAGCAGGAACATCCCCGCGCCGATCCACTCATGGGCAGCTTCTCCCACCATCTCATAAGGCATAAGAAGCAGAAGAGCCACTGTCATAAGCGCATCTGCCGTGATTTTTATTTTTTGTTTTGTATTCATGGTAAATCTCCTTTTTTACTCGTCTCCCGCAGGCTCCATCACATGCAGCTCCATGTTCGCGAAGCTGCCGTTCAGTTCGAAGCTGTTTTCTATCCCTTCCGTCACATAAACCTGTCCGTCCTCAGTGATCAGGATCATGTCAAAATCCTGACGTGCCCTCCAGTATTCTTCTGCCCCGGAAACCCCTTTGACAAACATGGACGTAGAAAGGGCGTCAGCTGTTTTCCCTTCTTCAGTGATGATCGTAACGGAAGCGGTTCCATTGTCCACGGGATATCCGGTCTTGGGATCAATGATATGTCCATATTCTCTGCCATCTTCTCCCACAAAATACCGCTCATAATTGCCGGATGTCACGACCGCCCGGTCGGAGATCTCAAGGACGCCGATCTGCCCTTCCCCAAAAGGACTTCTCAGCGCAATCCTCCAGTCGCTTCCATCCGGGCGCGAACCCACGGCCTGGATGTTTCCGCCGATATCCAGGAGAGCGGACGTGATGCCGTCCTCTTTCAGAAGCTCTGCCGCAAGATCACCGGCATATCCTTTTCCAACGGCTCCCAGGTCCAGCTCCATCCCGTCCGGAAGACGGATCTGATTTCCGTCAAGCTCCACCTTCTCATACCCTGCGTTTTCCAGCAGAGTCTGTAATTCCTCCTGCCCGGGAATCCGGTTCTCATCTGTTGTGAATCCCCAAGCCTCGACCACCGGATAGATCGTCGGTTCAAGGTCCCCGCCGGTCTCTTCCGCCATATCCAGAGCAAACCGTACGATCTGAGCCGTTTCATCGCTCAATTCCACAGGCGTCCCGCCGCTGTGGTTGACCTGATAGATCTCGCTGCCTTCGTTTGTCACTGACCACTCACTTTCCAGTCTGTATATCTCTTCTTCCGCCTCCTGAAGCGCCTGCTCCGCACCTTCGCCATAGGCGGAAAACCTCATATAGGTATCCATGGCGAAGAACTCCCGCCGGGATGGTTCCCGGCTTTCCGCCCCTGCTCCTCCTGCGCCAGATGTGGAACAAGCGGACAAGCAAACAGAACAAAGCAGAGACGTTATCAGTAAAAATGTCCGTTTCATCACATCCTCCTTCTCACATTCCGGTCAAAATCCGATCCCGCTCAGCTAGTCCAGGAGCTCTTCCCTGGCTGACGGTGCATCTTCTTCATACACATCAAATACATTATCCGATACATTGCTGTCCGGCAGCGCTGCCGATATATCTTCAACGCTTCCTGCAAGGCCTCCCGTGCCGTGAGAACAGAAAAGGTAAATGTCTTTTCCTGCAAGGTCATGTTCATCTATAAACGAAAAAATTGCCATCGGGCAGCTGTACCACCAGTTCGGATACCCGATGAATACCGTGTCATAATCCGCCGTACTCTCTAGAACCGCTTCCAGCTCGGGATGGATGTTATCTCTGTTCTCCCCATTCGCCCGGTCGAGACATTCATCCCAGTCCGAGGAGTATGGTTCCGTCACCCGGATCGAGAACAGGTCTCCACCGGTTTCCTCCTGCACCCACCTCGCAAGCTGTCCTACATGCCCGGCTTCCGTCACGCTGGGCGATGCCGTCGCGTCTACATTTTCATCAGGGACTGCATTTTCCGCCCATGTGAAATATGCGATCAATATTTTCGGATTCCCTGCATCTCCTTGTCCCTGCGTTTCCTGTTCCTGCGCCTGTTCCCCGTTTCGGTCAGTCTCTGAAACCTGTGCCTCCCTCTGCGAATCTTCGCCCCGGGTATCATCCCCGCCGCACGCGCACAGGGATACGGTCAGCAGACCTGCCAGCAGACCGCTTAATAATTTTCTAATCATCTTTTCCTCCTGCGTTTTTGTTCTGAATCTTATATCTCAGGTAGTCCACCCGGTCCAGCTGTTTCTCCCTGAGATGGATCTCATCAAGAGCGATCCCGCGGCGTTTGTTCAGCATCTGCATGCGCTGTTCTTCTGTGTTCTCCCCCTCCAGAAGAAGGCGCATATACTCCTCCACTTCATCATTCTGAAATCCGATATCATGAAGGGTCATGATCATGCCAAGCCTCTCCAGATCCTGGTCGTCATACTGCCAGGCGCCCATGACCTTCTTCACAGTGCCGCACAATCCCCAGCTCTCATATTCTCTTAATATCTCCATGGGGATCTGATACCGCTCGCTCGCTTCGTTTATCGTCATTCTCGCCGCTCCTTTCTTCCGGTCAAACCAGATTTTTGTAAAAAAACAGGCATCCTTTCGGATGCCTACAATATAACATTCCTGTTATCGCAAGTCTAATACCTGTTTTTCATCATGAACCATGCCCTGACTGTATAGCAAACAGTCAAATGCACTGATATATTTCAGGCATCATCCTCCGTCTCCAGAATATCCTTATACTGCTTGATATAATTGATAAACCTGTGCATCGTGCGGGAGACAACCTGCGCCTTTTTCCACACGATCACACCCCCTGTCTCTAACGCCGGAGAAAGAGGAATAAATTTCAGATTATCATAACGGTTTTCCAGACGGAAGCAAAATGCCGCGCCCACATTTTTTTCTACCATAACAGCCGCGTTATTAATCAGATTGTATGTCCCTGTCACATGGATCTGGTCATAATATTCCCCCAGCCATCCCTCTACTTCATTCCGAAGGATCGGTCTCTGCGGCAAGAAAACCGGCACGTCCAGCAAGTCTTCGGCGCTGACAGAGCTTTTTCCGGCAAGCTCAGAGTCATATGATACAAGGAGCCCCCATCTTTCTTTGCGCTTCAGGCGGATAAAACTGTATTTTGTAATATCCACAGGTTCCATCAGAAGCCCGATATCCAGAATCCCCTTATCGATCCGCTCTTTAATATCGTCTGCATTCGCCGTATACAGATCATACTGTACCATCGGATATTCGCTCTGAAATTTCCTGATAATATCAGCGATCACCTGTACATTGTTGGTCTCTCCGCTGCCGATCGCAATGCTTCCTGATATCTGTTCCTCGCCCCGCTTAAACTCCTGTTCCGTCTTGTCGGCAAGCTGCACCAGTTCCTGCGCCCTGCGCTTTAAGAGCATTCCGTCTTCTGTCAGGCGGATGTTGTGGCTGCTGCGCTCGAACAGCTTTGTCCCCAGTTCCGTTTCCAGCTGTATCAGCTGTCTCGACAGAGTCGGCTGCGTAATATGCAGAAGCTCTGCCGCCTTTGTAATATTCTCTTCTCTTGCAACCATTAAAAAATATCTCAGCACTCGTATTTCCATCATCAAACACCTCATGTTGAGGATATCATTCCATGAGATATTTTTCAATCTCTTAGAAGGCGCAGCGGAAACAAACTGTAATCAGCAGCTTCTTTTATTGCTGTTTCCCGAGTGTGTATGCCATTTCCGGGAAACGGCTTCGCCTCGTCATGGCAGGACTGCCACAGCCTCTGCCGAGCACCATTCCCTGGTCCTTAAGATCCAGATACCGCACCAGAGTCTGGTAGTGGCTTACCAGCGCGTCAAATGTCCAGTCGTCGCTGTTCCATGCGACAGCCAGCAGCGCTGACTTCATATGCTTCCTCGTGATACTGCTGTTGTACGCGCAGAACCGGTCGATCACAATCTTTAACTGTGCGGACATCCCATAGTAATAAAGCGGCGTTGCAAAGATAATCATATCCGCGCCCAGAACTGCGGAACGGATCTTCTGATTGTCGTCATGCTGCACGCACGGTCCTTCATAGCCGCACGCCACACAGCCCGTGCATGGACTGATGTCCAGATCAGTCAGGTCAAACCGCGCGACGCTGTGTCCTGCCTCCTCTGCTCCACGTCTAAATTCTTCCACTAATATATTTGTGGAGCCGTCTTTATTCGGACTCCCCTGTAAAACAATAATCTTCATACTTCCTCCTGTTCCGCTGTATTCTGAGCCATGACCCCTACAAGTTTGTGGGGAACATATGGTTCTTCCAGATAATTGATTTCCTCTTTTGTAAGGCAGATATCCACTGCTTTTGCCATGCCATCCACATGCGACAGCTTCGTCGCTCCGACCACAGGAGACGTCACCTTGGTCAGCAGCCATGCCAGAGAAATCTCTGTCATGGATACGCCCCGATGATCTGCAAGCTCCTTCACTCGTGAGATAATCACACTGTCCTGTGCAGCCGTCCCGTCATACTTCAGTCTCGCATAATCATCCTCCTGAAGCCTCTTGGACGTCTCGCCCGGAGCTTTGGAAAGCCTGCCGCCTGCCAGGGCGCTGTACGGCGTCATGGCAATATTATCCTCCCGGCAGAGCTTTGCCATCTCCCGCTCCTCTTCCCGGAAGATCAGATTGTAATGCCCCTGCACAGATACAAATCGGGCGAACCCTTCTCTTTCCGCAAGGGCATTCGCCTTAGCAAGCTGATATGCGTAACAGTTGGAAATACCAATATATCTGGCTTTGCCTGCTTTTACCACATGATTCAAACCTTCCATGATATCATAGAGCGGAGTCGCATAATCCCACATATGGTAAATGTACAGGTCCACATAGTCCATGCCAAGATTCTCAAGGCTTTTATCAATCATCCGCTCAATATGTCTCTGCGCGGGGACGCCGTTCTCAATCTCTTCCGGCGTACGGGGAAGGAATTTCGTAGCGACCACGACTTCATCCCGCTTCGCATAGTCCTTCAGCGCCCTTCCAAGATACTGTTCACTTGTTCCGCTCTGATATGCGATAGCAGTATCATAAAAATTAATCCCGGAGTCCAGCCCATGCCGGATAATCTCCCGTGTATGCTCCTCGTCGATGGTCCACTTATGCTGTCCGTTTCCCGCATCGCCAAATCCCATGCATCCCATACAGATACACGAAACGCTCAGATCAGAGTTTCCTAATTTGATATACTTCATAGCTGCTCCTCCTTTTTCTGAAAATATCAGTTATTCTTCTTATTATGCGCCGAATACCTAAAAAGCCTGTCTTTACTGTACCGCTTCAATCTCGACTGTACCTGCCAGCTCCGGGATCAGTTCCCCGCCGGATACTACATGACCCAGCTCATACAAAGAGGAATTTTCACTGTACTCTCCGTAAAACATGACCACATCTCCCCAAGGTTCATAGTACGCGAGTGTGCCGATCTCCATCTCCGCCAGGGGCGTGTCAGAAGTATCCAGCTCCTCCGGGTAGAAAATCTTCTCATTGTCGCTGAAATTTTCGATCTCAACCGAAAGCGGGAGCTGTCCGTAAAGATCAGAAGCCGCTGTGCTCTCATTCAGTTCAAAAATGATCTCTCCTCCATCTTCTGCTGTTACACGAATCTGTCTGTTCGCTGACGTCATATTCATCTCTCCATTCTCGTTTTCATCTTCCGGTGAAGTGACTGTCTCCTGTCCACGGTCCTGCTGCATATCCCCGGCTGTGTCCTGAGA
>USKR01000063.1 GCA_900555215.1 uncultured Ruminococcus sp. | reverse complement strand
GCCCAGCTTTTCTTCAAAGTAAGAGATTTCATCCCGAGGATATCCGGTGACGATGCGGTCTACCAGCGTGCTGGTGAATTCATTTGCTGTGTTTACCCACTCTGTGAATTTCTGACCCAGTTCCCATTCTTCCGCGTATTTCAGGACGATGAGCTTTAATTCTGCCCCGTTATTGTCGATCAGTTCTACGGGGAGGAAGAGAAGGCCTTTCTGCGGGTCGCCGTTAAATGCTTTATATCGTTCATACAGGAACGCGGTTACTTTAGCAGGGAATGAAACCGGAGGACGGTCTGTGAGCTGGTCCCCTTCATGGTAGGCAATGCCTGCCTCTGTGGTGTTAAATACAACGACTTCCAGATCCGCGCTGCGTGCGATCTCCATCAGGTCCTCATAGTTTTCATAAGGATTGATGCACCGTGATACAGAGGTGATGACTTCGATATTCTCCACAGGCTGTCCGTTTTCCGCACCGCGCATGGCAAGCGTGTATACGCCGTCCTGCGCGTTGATCATGTCTTTCAGTCCCTGTGCGATGGGCTGGCAGAGAACGATGCTCCCCTGGTAAATGCCGTCCCGGTTCGCTTTGTCGATCATCCAGTCCGCGAACGCGCGGAGAAAATTCCCCTCGCCGAACTGAAGGACTTTTTCTGGATAATTTCCATATTTTTTTTCTATTGTGTCATTGATTGATCTCATGTTTCGGTTCCTCCATTTTCAGTATGATATTGTCAGACGGCCAGTTTTTGTTTTACAGTGTCACTCCCTGCTTAAAGATCGCCATGTCGTGGAATCCGGCTTTCTCTGATTTTACCTGCTCCCCTGAAGCAACGCTGATAATATAGTCAAAGAAACGATCTCTTAATTCCGTCAGTGTGCCGCCCTCTGCCAGTGTGCCGCAGTTGAAATCGATCCAGTTCTGCTTTTTCTCGTAGAGGCGGTTGTTCGTAGAGATCTTGACTGTCGGAACAGGAGATGCAAATGGCGTGCCTCTTCCGGTCGTAAAGAGTACGATATGGGCTCCTGCCGCTGCCAGCGCCGTAGAGGCAACCAGGTCATTGCCGGGAGCGCTTAAAAGGTTCAGCCCTTTTTCTTTTACCCGTTCTCCGTAGGCAAGGACGCCGCGGACCGGCGCGGTGCCTGACTTCTGAGTACAGCCCATGGACTTGTCCTCCAGGGTGGAGATGCCGCCTTTTTTATTGCCGGGGGACGGATTCTCGTAAATAGTCTGGCCATGGCTTGTGAAATATTCTTTAAAGTCATTGATCAGGTTCACGGTCTGTTGGAACAGCTCTTCATTTTCGCAGCGGTTCATCAGCTGCGTCTCCGCACCGAACATCTCAGGCACTTCCGTAAGGATCGTAGTCCCGCCTTTGGAAATGAGAAGGTCTGAGAACGCTCCGACAGTGGGATTTGCCGTGATACCGGAGAGACCGTCGCTTCCTCCGCATTTCATACCGATGACAAGCTCAGAACAGGAAATAGGTTCCCGCCGGAACTGTCCGGCGTATGCTGCGAGTTCTTTCAGAAGCGCAAGAGCGTCGCTGATCTCATCTTCTGATTCCTGACAGACGAGGAATTTCACCCGGTGCGGATCGTAATCCCCGATATAATTTTTCAGCACATCGATATTGCTGTTTTCGCATCCCAGCCCCAGGACGAGTACGCCCCCGGCGTTGGGATGATCGATCAGGTCTGCAAGGACCTGGCGGGTGTGCTCTTGGTCGTCTCCCATCTGGGAGCATCCGTATGGATGAGGAAATGCGGCGACAGCTTCGATCGTGCCAGTGACGAGGGACTGTGCCTTCCGCTCGATAGCTGTGGCAATATTATTGACGCACCCCACGGTAGGGATGATCCAAAGCTCGTTGCGCACGGCCGCTCTTCCGTCCGCCCTCCGGAAGCCCTGGAAGAACCGTTCTTCCGAGGGTGCGGGCTCTGTGACCTTTCGGTCGTAGGTGTAGGTGAGCAGGTCCCCCAGACCGGTCTTGATATTATGGATATGTACCCAGTGTCCCGGCAGGATATCTTCTTTGGCGATGCCGATCGGACAGCCGTATTTAATTATCTGTCCGCCCTCCGGAATACGGTTCAGGGCGAACTTGTGTCCCTGGGGGATGTCCTCCGAAAGAGTAAGGGTAATGCCGTCCAGTTCAATAGATGTGCCGGAGCTTAAAGGAGCCAGGGCAACTGCTACATTATCTTTAGGATTGATCTGCAAATATGTTCTCATTTTACTCTCCATTCTGCCGCCGCACAGACGGCTGTGTAAGTGCTTACATAAAAGGTACTTCATTTTAGGGGAAGAGTCAAGAGGAAGAATTGATTTTGCGGAAAATATTTTCGTCTCAGTGAAGATGGCATGCGTTGGTATCATTATGCCGGGGAGTCTCGATCGGATCAAGGAGAAAAGCATAGACTGTAAGAACGGTTGATTCCGAAAGAATATTTCTTTATAATGTACATGATGCCTCAGGCATTGCAGTTGGTGGATTTTGCCCCCGACATCATGTACATAAATGTAAGCGGTTACTAAATGCAGAGCTTATAACGCGAGGAGACCAGGATATGAATATTTATGATATAGCGAAACTGGCGGGAGTATCGATCGCCACAGTGTCACGGGTCGTGAACGGAAGCCCGCGGGTGAGTGAAAAGACCCGGCAGAAAGTACTCTCTGTCATGGAGGAAAACAATTATACGCCGAATGTGTTTGCGAGGGGACTGGGGCTTGATTCCATGCAGATTATCGGGATTATCTGTCCTGACGTGGCGGACGCCTATATGGCGAGGGCTGTTTCTTTCCTTGAGCGCAGACTGAAAGAATACGGGTATGATTGTATCCTTTATTGCAGCGGTCATGAACAGCAGAAGAAGGAAGAGGCTGTGGACCTGATCATGAAGAAACGAATCGATGCCCTTATTCTGGTGGGTTCTACCTATACCGGCTATGGGGACGATGACACTTCATCCGTAGAATATATTCGCAGGGCGGCGGAGAAGATCCCTGTCTTTCTGATCAATGGAAAGATCAGAGGGGAAAATATTTATTCTGTATACAACCGGGATGAGGAAGCTGCCTATGATGCGGTGTCCCGGCTGATCCGCTCAGGGAGGAAGAGGATTCTCTTTCTGACGGATTCGCGTTCATACAGCGTATCACAGAAGATGGAAGGATATGAGCGGGCGCTCCGGGAAAACGGCCTGCCCGTGCTCGGAGAATTAAAGCTTCTTACAGAGAACAGGATCCACCTGGTCAGGGATATCCTTCTTGCAAGACGCACGCTGGATTATGACAGCGTCCTCGCCACAGACGACGCGCTTGCGGTAGGTGCCGTGAAATGCGCAAATGCGAAGGGACTGAAGATCCCGGAAGAAGTCAGCGTGATCGGATATAATAATTCCGAATATTCCGTGTGCTGCGAGCCGGAGCTGACGACCATTGACAACACATCAGAGAAACTGTGCAATATAACTATAGATAATATCATGAAGCTTTTACAGGGAGAAAATGTGCCGGCGGAAGTGCCTGTGGAGTGCATGCTTGTGAAGCGCTGCACAACGGATTTTTAGCTGATGCGCGGAAAGGAGCTGTTATGAGGATTGAACACATCGCAATGTATGTAAATGACCTGGAGAGGGCAAAGGGATTTTTTTGCAGATATTTCGGCGCGGTTCCGGGGGATGACTATCACAACAAAAAAACAGATTTCCGCTCCTGTTTTCTTTCATTCAGTGACGGCGCCCGGCTGGAAATTATGAATAAGCCAAATATGGATGATGAGGAAAAAAGCCTCGTCAGAACGGGATTTGTCCATATCGCTTTTTCTGTGGGGAGCAAAGAAAAGGTGGATGAGCTTACAGAGCAGCTGAGGGCGGACGGCTTTGAAGTCATAAGCGGTCCGCGTACAACGGGCGACGGATATTATGAAAGCTGTATTGTAGATTTTGAAAAAAATCAGATTGAAATCATGGTTTGAGTGTTGAAATCAGCTGAAAAATATATTGACTTTTAATGTGTAAGCTCTTACACTATGAATGTAAGGGCTTACAGTCTATTGAGCGCTGTTATATCCTCCTCGGGCGGTCTGCCCGTGAAGGGGGATGTATCCCATCGAAAGGAGAAGAATCATTATGAAACAATTTATGGACAAGGACTTCCTGCTCAGCACAGATACTGCAAAAGAGCTGTTCCACGGATATGCTGAAAAGGCTCCGGTTCTTGATTATCATTGCCACATCGATCCAAAGGAGATCGCGCAGGACCGGAAGTTTGACAATATTACCCAGGTGTGGCTGGGAGGAGATCACTACAAATGGCGCCTTATGCGCTCCAACGGCGTGGAGGAGAAATATATTACCGGAGATGCCGCGGACAGGGAGAAATTCCAGAAGTGGGCGGAGACACTGGAACGGGGGATCGGAAACCCTCTGTACCACTGGAGCCATCTGGAGCTTCAGAGATATTTCGGATATCACGGCGTCCTGAACGGAGAGACCGCGGAGGAAGTGTGGAACCTGTGTAATTCGAAACTTGCGGAGGATTCCATGAGCGTACGCAATATCATCCGTCAGTCCGGCGTTACACTTGTGTGTACTACAGATGATCCGGCAGATTCTCTGGAGTGGCATAAGGTCATCAGAGAGGATGACAGCTTTGATGTACAGGTGCTCCCCGCATGGCGTCCGGACAAGGCGATGAACATAGAAAAGCCGGATTTTGCAGACTATCTTAAAAAGCTGGGAAAAGCGGCAGGGATGGAGATCCGCACGTTTGCTGATCTCAAAGAGGCGCTGAAAAAGAGGATGGCTTTTTTTGCTGAGATGGGATGCCGTGCTTCTGACCACGCCCTGGAGTATGTTATGTATGTGCCTTCTTCCGATGAGGAAGTGGAACAGATTGTGAAAAAACGCCTGACAGGTGAGAGTGTCACGAAGGAAGAGGAACTGAAATATAAGACAGCGTTCATGCTTTTCGCGGGCAGAGAGTACAGCCGCCTCGGCTGGGCGATGCAGCTCCATTATGGATGCAAGCGCGACAACAACAGCTCCATGTATGGAAAATTAGGACCGGACACCGGGTATGACTGCATTAATAATTACGCGCCGTCCGGACAGATGGCGGATTTCCTTAATGCATTAAATGAAACAGGAGAACTTCCGAAGACGATTATTTACAGTCTGAATCCTAATGATGATGAAGCCATCGGAACGATCCTCGGATGTTTCCAGGACTCATCTGCAGCGGCGAAGATCCAGCAGGGATCTGCGTGGTGGTTCAATGATCACAAGACCGGTATGAGGAAACAGATGACATCTCTTGCAAACCTTGGGTGTCTGGGTAATTTTGTGGGTATGCTGACAGATTCCAGGAGTTTTCTTTCCTATACAAGGCATGAGTATTTCCGCAGGATCCTCTGCGATCTGATAGGAGAATGGGTGGAGAACGGCGAGTATCCGAAAGATATGGACGTGCTCGGCAAGATCGTGAAGGATATCTCCTGCAATAATGCTGTGAGATACTTTGGATTTGATCTGGAGACTGTATAGATACAGGCAGAGTAAATCAAAGATATTTCAGATGTCGGGTATTTCAAGCAGGATGTTCTGAAAAAAGTCGTTTTTTTTCAGACCGGTGTTCGGGTAATTCTGTTCCGCGGCAGAATTTTATCTGCTATAATGCGGATAACAGAAGGAGGAGAGAGCAGATGAATATCAAAGAGTCTGAGCTGAGAAAAAAATTAGATCTTGTAGTAGATAAGCTGTTAAACCTGGGCGGTCCGGACAATGCAAAAGAACTGGAAGAATCAGGCGGAGAGGCAATCGGCTTTTTCGCCAGGGACTTCGGCATCAAAGAGTGGGACTGGCCGCAGGGAGTGGGTCTGTATGGACTGCTGAAGATCATGCAGTATGACAAAAATGAAAAGTACAAAGAATTCCTGCATGACTGGTTTGTAGAAAATATGGAAATGGGCCTTCCGTCAAGGAATATCAATACAACGACCCCGCTGCTCACGTTAGCGGAACTCAATGAGTATTACCATGACGAGAAGTTTGAGAAACTCTGCCTTGACTGGGCGGACTGGCTGATGAACTGCATTCCGAGGACAAAGGAAGGCGGTTTCCAGCATGTGACCAGCGCCAACGGCGACCGTCAGGGCGTGCGCCTCAATGAGAGCAGTTGCCCCCTGCCAATTTCTGCTTTTAGCATAGTCCCGGATTTCGTAGTTTTTGTTGCCATGGAGCCTCGGAGCCGAAGCCACCCACACCCCCCGCGCAGAATACGTCTTCGATACCTCCGCTCCGGTGTTTTCGGACGATTTACTCTATCGCGGCTCCCCGGCAAATCCAGATTTTACTACCGGTTCATCTCCAGCTGCGGTCCCACTGCTTTATGCCCCCGGATCACGTTTTCAATCTCATTCAGATCTGATGACGGCAGGTCTCCCGGTATTGTGTTTTTCACTGCGCTTGTTGCGTTGCCGATCTCCAGAGCTCTCTGACAGTTTTCGTAGTCGGAGAGCAGCCCGTACAGAACGCCGGATACATAGGCGTCTCCGCTCCCGATACGGTCCACGACTTCTATATTGTGGTATGGTTCTTCCTCATAGTATTTGTCGCTGCGCGCGTCATAGATGATGGAACCGAAAGTATGTACCTTCGGGCTGTGGACGATGCGCTGTGTGGAAGCAACAATAGAGATCGGATAGTCTTTTGTAAAGCTCTTCATGATCTCTTTCGCATCTCCTGTTTTAAGAAAGGTAAGCCTTGCTGTCTCCTCAGAACAGAAGAAAATATCAACATAAGGCAGGATCTGCTCTATGCATTCCCGTGCCTCGTCGCCTGTCCACAGATTGCCGCGGAAGTTTACGTCAAAGGAGATCAGTGCGCCTGCGTCTTTGAAACGGCGGATCATTTCTATTGCAGTGCTGCGGCACTGTTCGCTCAGGGCGAGGGTGATACCGCTTGTGTGGAAACAGCGGGTGGAAGAGAAGAGAGATCCGTCAAAATCATCTACGGATATAGTATTGATCGTAGAGTGGCGTCTGTCATAGACAACGCCGGGTTTTCTCGGATACGCGCCGTTTTCGTAATAATAGATGCCAAGCCTTGCCTCGGGGGAGTTGTCATAGACAAGATAATCATCGCTGACTCCGCAGAAACGGATCCG
>USKR01000062.1 GCA_900555215.1 uncultured Ruminococcus sp. | reverse complement strand
AGATTGCCTTCCTCTGGATAGTCCTTATTATTTTTCTTAACAAACGATCTCAGAAAATCCGGCGTCCTGCCGCCCCGGTCAGGTATCAATATCACCTCATTCAATGAACTTGGCAGGATATAAAAGTTACACTTCTTCTCCGCGAAGCTCTCCAGAAGATCAAACCTCATCATCCCTACAGCTCCATTGTTATGATACTCATTTGTAAGGATATGGGTTTCATCTTCCTGATCTGATAAATTTAAGAATTTATTCAGATATGATCCTGCAAGACCTGTCTCTTCATCAATGTGCCGGATCAGATATTTTTCCTTCTGGAAATTGTTCCTTGCTGTCTCCCACAGCTCTTTCTCTTCAATTTCCAGATACCGTAGCATACTGTTCTTAACCACAGTGCTTACGATCCCGTCCTCATTTTGAGCTAAAACAACCCTGCAATATACAGCCAGATCCATATACTTCTTATGAGGAATATCTCTTAACTCATCCCTATTCCATTCCCAGTTTACAACCCTTACTGTAATTCTCGGTTTTACAGCTTCCCAAGTCTCAAAATACTGCTCCATATGCAAGTCTGGCATAGCACGGTAGAGTCCGACTACAAAGCTGACACAGGTAGAAAGGTCAGCACCAATACAATATTGATCATAAAGGCTCTCCACATAGACAAGCGGTTTCAGACCGTCTATACCGTTTTCAATCCCTACTGTCTCTTTCATAATTCCATTGTTTTTATTTACGGGGATGATCTCTGGCTTAATCGAATCTCTCAGCCTCTCTCTGAGCATTCTTAGAAGTTGCTTTTTAAATTCTTCATAACTCATATTCTTCATCTTGCTTTGCCTCCACCTTTATCCAAATGCTTCTGCCAGCAGTCTGATGCAGAATCTGAATCCGCTTACGAACCCCTGTTCCTGACCAATGATACTGGAGCTGCACAACAACAGCTCCAGTTTCTCTTTATCCAGTTCCTCAATCGGTGTCTCCAGAAGCACAGATAACCGGTCGCTCATAGCCAGATCATCCGCACCTGTATCCTCCTGCATCTTTGAATAGATTTCCTTATAAATTTTTTCGATTAACATAACTCCTCCTAAATCCATATTTTATTTACGCGCTCTGTTCTGTGTACTCAGCATCAAAGATATCTTCATTATGTATCTCAGACATATCCTCTGAGATTTCATTTTTAACCGTTCCATCTGTAGACAAGGCTCTCCTGAAATCAGCTTTGACCGGAGCATATTTCAGAGCCTGCTTAATCACGGTTTTCTTAGCCATTGCCTCATAATTGGTCTTCCACGGACTGAATGAAGCATCAAAAGATTTTGAATACTCTTTCGCATAGGCATCTACCGCCTCTTTACTCATAACCTCAAATCCAAAACCTCCGTTGACGAGTTTGAAGAATCCGTAGAAAAGCCTTATATCGCCCCGGTCATGCAAAGCCGGCCTGTGCTCCAGTTTCGGATTCAGACCAAGCTCGTACTCAAATTCGTCGTTCTCATAAACTGTATGAGCAGATATGATCTGCATCTGAGGATTCCGGTATCCAAGATCGATCAGTCCTTTATATCCAATCTGGAACTGACACTCCATAGTTCCTTTATTATTAAACGGGATCAGATACGCCTGCCCAAGCGGTGTGTTCGGCTCTAATCCTAATTGAGCCGCATTCATCAGCGCAGCCAGAAAGCTCATTTGTGTACACTCCTGCAACTTCGGTGTTGTATTCAGTGCTGAAAGAGCCATCCTTGTGAATCTCTCAGGCGTGATCACCTCCGGGAGCGCTTTTTTGATCTCCGGGAGCATTGCTTTGATCAGGTCAGCAATACTCATTGACTTTTTCAGTTTATTCTCTCCTACTGTAGTCTCTGCTTTCTTCGCAAGTTCTTCTTTTAGATTATTTGAAGTTCTCGGTGCCATTATCTCAGTCCTCCTTCAGTAAAATCTTTATGATCCAATATAATAATCGTTCTCTCTGTTTCATTCTCTTTTCCAGTGTCCTGTTATGCTGCTTTCACGGTGAATCTCCGGCTCGTTGTTACCCTCTTATATTTCTCATACAATTCAGGCTGTTCCTCTTTCAGCCGCTTTTCATCCAGACTACTGCGGGTGACATTCTTCCATGATACCTTGTAATGTTCATTTTCCGCTGTCTCAGCATCTCCAAGATATATCTTAAGCTGCTGATCAATCTGACGTTTCTCGGTCTCCATATGATCTATTACTGTGAGAAGTTCCTGTCTCCTTCTCAGTTGTTCATCAAAGCCATACAGAGGGATCACAAATCCCTGAGAACCTTTAAAACGGTCTGCTATAACTGAATCTGCTGTTTTAGAGCCATCAGGATCAGGCATCACCCCTGAGATTACATGATCGTTCCAGAACTCTTTCTCGATCCGGATCAGGTTCTCGATCACTTCATCATCTCTTTCGATCCTGTAGTATTTGAACGCTTTTCCATAGATCACGACCGCAAGATACCATGCGTCAGCCTTACATACAGACATATAGTGATAGCACTGGATCTGATAAGAGACAGGCAGGTATTCATCTGTCCACTGATCCATCATATATGGGCTTGCTGTCTTACACTCCAATCCTGCGTTCTCCCCGACAACCATGCGGTCAACATCAGCAAGCATAAATGGATTCTTTTCATCATAGAACATAGCGTTCGCACGTCTGACTTTCTTTCCTGATGCTTCACAGAAGCGTCTGGCAACATACTCTTCAAGTTCTCTCCCCTGTCTCATGGCTTCATTGTCGATATTTTCTATTGAATCAGAGGTCTTATCGTAATAGACCTGAATTGCAGTACGGTACGGATTCAGTCCACATACCGCGCCTGCGTCAGAACCTCCGATTCCACGTTTCCTGTATCTGAGCCAGCTTTCCTTATCGAGATTTAACGTTGATACAAGTTTCTTCATACAGTCTGCGCTCCCTACGCCGCCATACTTACAAGCTGATACGCCCTGTCGATCAACGGATTACCCTCTACCGTCTTCGAGAACAGGTTCTCTTTATACTTTGCAGTCTGTCTTAACGGTTTCGCATGGGTGGCAAAGTCTGATACCGCATTGATAAACCTGTAAGCATTCTTCCCGGTGTCCTTAAGATCAGGAGCATCAAAATATCTCATTTTCATATCTTCCTGTAACCGTTTCATATTTCTGATCTGCTGAGGGGTTGAACCATCCTCGACCGGGAGCAGGACTTCAATGTAATCCATAACTTCCTGATCGGTAAGTTTATGCATCCTGAGCTTTTCAAACTCTTTCCCAAGCTCGTCCATATATCTCTCTGCCTTGAACAGAGTAGCGCTTGCTTCTTTCATTTTGCTCCTGATATCTCCGGTATGGATCATAGACCACGACCGTTCTGCTGTCCTTAACGCCAGATTCAGCGTATTGTTGCATACGACACGGATCGGGGTCAGAGCCACCTTGATCGCGCCTGATCCGTCATGGGTATTGGAGAACAGAAGATAAGGGCTGATCCGCTCGCCTGAGATAATATATTCGTGGGGCATATGGGCGAGCAGCCATACTTTCTTTCCCTCCTGAAGACTTCCGGCTGTCTCATATCTCACTCCCTGACCGAGAAGTTCATCTGTAAATGAGAAAGCCTCATAATTCTGAACCACCTTATAACGGTCTGTCACAACCCCAAGTACCTTACGATCCGAGTCACGAACATTTGCCTTATAGCCCTTGATCGGTTCATTTTCCGTTGTATAGATCGGCTCCTGAATCACATTCCAGTTCAATCCTGCCGCGATCAGAGCTTCTTCTGAATCCGGTGCGCTCATTACCTTTGTTCCTAAACCATGCCACGGGGTTTCTCTTAAATAAAACATTGTTTCTACATTTGCTGACATAATAACGTCCTCCTTTGTTTTTTGATTTCTGATTGTTGGTAAATTGGTACATTCCTGTTACTGAAATTTCTCTAATCGTCGTCACTGAATATCTGCTGGACGATCACAGCAGCAGCTCCAAGCAGAGCTATGATGATCTTATCCATTGGCATCCTCCTTCCGGGCATAAAAATAGAGCAGAACCCGTAATGAGTTCTGCCCTGTGTGTAATCTTGTTCACTGTTATAATATATAAATATAAATCCGGAAGTTCACGCTCATAGATTTATATTGTTGATTATTCTGCTGTTTCTATACTTTCAGCCCAAAGAAACATATGAAAGTCTACTTCCCCTATTGTCCCTCTCCATTCACCTTTAACAGTTACATTATCGAGTTCGTCTGGTTCCGAAACTCCCTCGGCCAGTCTTACAGGTATAGCCGGTTCATATTTATCTGTGGGGAACAGATAAATTTCTCCATCTTGTATCGTTCCCACAGTTCCAGATACTTCAACCCATTGATTGCTGTACCCTGTTGGATTATCATATAATTCTTCAACCGTCACCTGTGTGTATTCTTCCTCCTCCAGTTTCTCATAATTTATTGAGTTCTCTGTATTCGCGTCTTCTGGGCCATCTAAAGAAGCATCTGAATCCACTGCATATTCTTCAACAAATTCAGCATAGGCTCCTACAAAAATCGGTATATCGTTTGTACTTAATCCTGCGTAATCAGCATACATAAAAACATTATCACCGTTTGCTATCTGATCAAACCCACCATATACTGCCACATAATCTGTATCTATATACCCGGTGAAATACATAGTTCCATTGTCATCTGTCTGCTTTTGACAATTCTGTAAATAAAACGCATAGGTTCCAAAATCATCAGGATCTGTTCCTTTTACCAATTCTACAGTACATGTATCCTGATCAATGAACTTGAAATTGTCTAACGTTACGCTTGTATTGCATTCGTATCCACCATATGTAGATAATCCGCTGTATGCCAGCTCGCTGTGTAATGACTGTGGAATATAATGTGCAATAGGTGTACCGTTTATCTGGTGATCCTCCCACCAGTTTCCATATATAATATCAGAATGATACTCTTCCTTGTCATCTGCTATCCGGGTATAAATTTCACTTCCTCCACCAGCCTGTTCTTCTTCTGCCACTGTCATCTCTCTGCCTTTAACAGACGGATCTGCTATTCTAAGTAGCGTCCTGGCATAACCAGTTACCTCAGAAGATTCTTCTCCTGTCATTGTGATATACTCTTCATCAATGATAATCTGCATATCATTAGTTATCGTATAACCGGTCATAATGTTTCCATCGCTGATCAGAGTTTTTCTGTTATTTGATGTAATATAGCTATATGCATCAATTACATTTCCGTCTTTATCTGTTACCCTTCCCTGATCGTCAATCCAAAGTAACCCCGCTTCTACATCAGCTTTAAAATCTTCACCTATTGATTGTTCAGCCTCTTTTTCTACTGATCCCGTATCTTCTGCTTTCTTTTCTTCGCCACCACAGCCTACCATAATCGTCATCATTGATGCAATTACCATAATTACAATTAATCTCTTACTTTTCATTCGTTTCTCCCATCATTCTTAATAAAACTTCTCAGATACCGTTCTGTATATCCATATTCGTTTGCGAGTTCCTTTAGATTCTTTCCGTTATATCGCCTTCTTACTTCTTTTGATATGAACTCCGTTTTATACAGTCTCATTGGGAATACAATCTGCTGACCTCGCAGGGTGTAATAAATCTTTTCTGTATTCTCTATCCCTACCAGATCAACTAACTGACCATATATTTCCACCAAGCCATCTTTATTTTTCATCTCAATATACAAAGCATTGATTCCCCACCTTTCCTGTTGAAATACTTTTACTATACACATTTTTCAAAACTAAATCTTTTGTTTTTAGCACTGTTTTTTCTCTTGTATATTTCCTTATTTTTCCACAAAAAGCTTCTGTTAATTTTCATGTGCTTTTTAATCATTGTGCACTTTTAATCACTGTGGTCATTTCTTTATTTATCCAAAAATTAACACACAAATAAATTACAATCACTTTACGGAGGATAAAATAATGTATCAGGACATGGATAATGATTTGATAAGCATCGAAGAGCTTTGCCAACGTTTAATGATCGGAAAAAATATGGCATACCATCTCTTAAGATCAAATAAGATAGCCGCATTTCGTATAGGACGTTCATGGAAGATACCTGTGAAGTCTGTAAATGACTATATCGCTAACAATAGCTATAACAAACAACAGCCGGACTGAAACAGATCAGCCCGGCACATTTTTACTATATTATACTGCTTTAATGATGGTTTAGACGGTTTTATGGTTTACACCACTTTTACACCACATCACCTAAATTTTCATAGCTTTCCACAAACTAAAACCACCCGAAAATGGCGCAAATACGCCACTTCTGTACCTCCTAAACAAGCAAAGCCAAAATAAACTTTTTCATAATACATGCCGGGGACCGAGCCGATCGGTCACCCGGCATCCTCCCTTTTTACGGGGCATCTTTTCCCTCTTCGCTTTTCAGCTCTTGCAGTTCCAGTTCTCTCTCACGGGCAGTCGCCAGCCTTTCCGGGTCTTTTTCAATCTGAATAATCCTTTTGTATGCCTCTGCGGCCTCTTCTTCCATATCCAGCATATCATATGCCCCAGCCAGACACCATACGGCATCGAGCTCGATCTCCCGGACCATCCCCAGTACCTTGCGCAGCTCTTCCCTGTCTTCTCTTTCCGCATAGCCTTCCAGCATCTTCCCCGCAGCGGCCAGGACAGCTGTTTTCTCCATCATCTCCCCGGTGTACGGACCGCTCCCCCATGACGCAGCCCCGCCCCAAACTCTTTCGGTGATTTTTTCTCCCGAAGCCGCCTCCTCATCTCCCAACGTCAGAAAAGCACATGCAGCGATACATATGCAAGCCGCTGCCAGCAGCCTTTTCCGTCTGCTCATGCCGGGCGGATCACAGGCGCCATTCCGCGCTTTCAGCTGTTTCTTTTCTTTCACCGCAGGCAGATCCCTCAAGATCTGGTTTATATCGGCGTATGCTTTTCCTGACTCTCCCGTGCAACGGGCTATCACTCTGGAAAGCCGCAGTTCCTCCCATTTTGTCAGCCTGGGATGCACTTCTGCATACGCCAGAAGGAACTGGATTGTTTTCCCATAAGCAAAAATGTCCGCACCCTGCCCGCCTGCACTGATCTCACAGACCGGCTTCACAAATCCTTCCCTGACAGCAGGTTTCTGCATCTGCTTCAGTA
>USKR01000061.1 GCA_900555215.1 uncultured Ruminococcus sp. | reverse complement strand
AATATAGACACTCCCCATTGAAGGACCAAAGACGCATTTTTCACAGGCATGGTATATACCGCCTCCTTCGTTTCTCAATTGTTTAATTTCATCAAAACCAACTGCCCGGATTGAAAGACGGAGATGGGAACATCGGTAATCTTCATGATATACTTCTCCATTATCCGTTACATAAACGATATCCGCTCCGTCACTTCCTTTCCCCCCGCTCATATATCCGGTCCAGGCGCTCAGTTTAAACGACTGCTCCACTTCAGCCGATGGATGCCCGATCACAGGGACAGGAAGATATATTTCGTAAGTGACTTTAATATTCATCTCTCCCGTCTCAGGAGATACATACGATCCCACACATGATATTCCGTCTTTTCCGCCTTTAACAATGCTCCTGTCAAGCCGCTCTTCCCCTATCAGATCTGCTATATCTGATCTCATCTTCCACACATTAAGCACGGGAATGACAGCCGTATCCTCAGCCGCGCTTTTTGCTGCGTTTTGTGCTGCGTTTACAATACTGAACCGGATACTTTGGAGTTCAATAAGCCAGATCAGGCATAAGACCGCAAACAAAAACAACGGAATTCCAAATGCTGCTTCTATCGTAATGCTGCCTGGCGCCACAGCTTCTTTTTTCTTTTTAAGCCTGTTTTTTCTTTTTGTTATCTCCGGTGCAGATGCCCTTTCTGATTTCATTAGGGCTATTTCCTTATGCGGTTGTATTTTCATCGCAGCCGATTTTCCTTTCTTTAAAAAACAATGTTAACAGTGGTATTTTCTGCCTGAGGGATGGCAGATTGAGAAAGAAAGGGCATCTGCACCGGAGATAACATTATTATTCATAGCCGAAATACACAGGATATGTATATGTCAGATTCCCGAATATCACACCGGTATTTTTTAACTCCAGCTTTGTGACACAATAGTCAGCCCGAAAATAGTCCGTTTCCTTCCCGTCCGCAAGATTTTCTTCGATTCGGTCCAGCGCACGCATTGTTGTATTGTCCATGTTTTCCATAAAAAGAAATATTCTGAGATAATCTTCATACGATATTCCACCCGAAATCTCTTCCTCTCCGCTTTTTTCTGAAAAACTCCCCAGGGTGAGCAGCTCCGAAAGTGATACCTGCCAGTTCTCTTTTGTTTTAATAAGAGCTGCTTTTTTCCCGCTCAGCAAGGTGCGGATATCCACAGTGCTTTCTCCCGCTGCCCATGCAAACAAAATAAGCTGTTTTATGACCTCCGTGCCTTCGGGCATCAGGAGAAGCAGAGCTATGGCGGCAGCAAGAGCTTCCGCCTCTGCCTGTTTTCCGGAATCGCCGAGAAGATATACATAGTTCAAAGCAAGTCGTATAAGAAAAATTTTCGTTAGTACTGACTCCAGATTTTCCTTGTCAGAAGCTTTTCCTGAAATAATATATTCCACTTCATATTCAAGAGATCTCGGCTGCTCTTCTACGGCAGCTTTAACATTTGTATGTTCATCTTCATAAGCGTCCTCATCCGAGGAAGCATTGCTGAAATTTTGAAGTATATACTCGTTGAACAAAAGCCGTTCTGAGATACCGTCAGTTCCTGCCCTTGCCGGAAAGCTGCCATAACCGGTATTGAGATTCCTCACAGATACCTGATCTTCCAGTCGGATTGATTTACCTGACAACTCCATATCCGGAGGCATTACAACAGACAAAAGTCCTGATTTTTCTATCTGTTCAAGGCAGTAAAAAGGATTACCGGTCTCCTCATCTCCCGCGTCCGGGCTCTCTTCCTCAGGCAGTTCTGATCCCGCCTCCTCGGCTGCTTTCCTCAATTCTTCAAACTGGTCTGTTATTTTTGCTTCCTCTTCCTGAATCTTTTTTCCTTCTATACACTGCTCTTCCCATTCTTCCGTACTGCCGGTAAATTCCCTGATCAATCCGATCCCATAGCATTCCTCCATATATGCAATCACCTGCTCCCGAAATGCCTGTCCTCGGTTATCCGTTAAAAACTGTATCCCGGTCACCTCATGATCCGTATTTCCTGTTCCATAGTAATGCATTCTCCCGATCAATCTGTCTTCTGAAAAATTACCTGTCTCATAAGTTCCTTCTATACTGAATACATGATAATCTTCAAAAAGGGTTCTATGGTATTCCCCGAATAAAGAAAAAACAGCGCGGTCCGTCTCCAGACGGCTCATATTTTTTGAAGTATGGATGACAGTGATTTGTATGATACCGAGTATGAAAGATACGATAAGTATTAAAACCATACTCAAAAACACCGTGATCTCCGCTCTCTTCATATCTAAATTCCGGAACTTTCAGATGTGATCTTATCAAAGATCGTGTTGATCAGATTAATAAGCTGAGTTTTAAATATGAGAAGAAGGGCTATGATAATCACAAGTATTAAAACCAGTTCTATTACCGTGATTCCGGAAACATATCTTGGGCGGATAAAAAAATCTCTGATCCTCTCCTTCACAGATGTAAAAACGGATGCTGTCTTTAACTTTAAATTGATAATAGCCATATTCATAGATACCATCCTCCTATTCCTTTCTTTAAATTAATATATCTTTGTCCCCTTCAAATACTGATCGAAAAAAATGCAGGGACTATCACGATCGCAAATACAATGATCAGCATAAGGAACAACGGGATTACAAGTTTTGTGCCGGCCTCTTCCCCCAGTTTTTTCGCCAGATTTTTTCTTTCTTCAAATGCTTCCTCCGCCTCTCTTCCAAGCAGCTCTGTCAGCCCCTTTGAGCCTTTTCTCAGATTCTGTGAAAGCAGTGTACCGAACTTTCTGTAAATAGATACGCTGCACCTTGTCCCATAATTCTCATATGCTTCTCCCTCCGGTATTCCTCCCCGAATCTGGTTCATCGTATTGACCATCTCTTCATAAGCTTTTCTCTTAATTCCTCTGTGATTTTGCCCTCGTTTTTTCTCATAATCCTGCGCGATACAAAACCAGGCTCTCCGTATCGTCATTCCAGCACGGATATACAGGTTGAATTTATTAATGATCTGAGGATAATCAATATTCATCTGCCGTATTATTTTTTTCTCATCCTCTTTTTTTCTCTGCGATGAGGACACAACGATCATACAGGAAGCTCCCGCCCCGAGGATTAAAATCGCAAACGCGCGTGTTTCCGTTCCATATTTCCACCGGATCGGTTTTCCATCCACACTATCCGGAAGTATTATGTAATCTTCTGTCTTTGTCTTTTCATCTGAAAGAGAAATTTTTTCCTTAAGATCTTGCATTAACTGTTCATCTTCACTCATTATCGGCGGAAATACACATACATAAAATTCATGGAGCGCCTGGTTTTCTTCATAACTTAACCTTGCGGTCAGCCGCACCTGAGTCCCCGAGTCAGACAATCGATCGTTTCCCAGATTCCCCTGAATATCGATAACATCATAATTATCAGTCTCCCACGCCACCTGTATTCCCGTTCCCGGAATCTCGGTAATAAGGTTAAGATCATACCTTACGTTATCCAGACTTTCATTTTCCCCAAGGATCAGTTTTTCAAGCTCACTGCCTGCATCTGTAAACAATTCTCTGATTTCCTCCGAATCGTATATCCTCCCCGAGACCGGTACCTCAATCTCTCTGTCTGATCCGGACTCCCCGATTCTTACTTTCATTTCATGAATGGTCTCTTTTTCCCCCTGCTCCCTCTTTAATATGATTTCTCCTTTTTCATTTGTCTTTACACTTTCCGAATTATCCGCTGCATAGAGACCGACCGTGCATACAATTGCCGCTGCTGTGAGGATACCTGCTTTAAGGCAGGAAGGGTTTTCCTTTAAGTAATTTTTTATGATGCATCTTATTTTTTTCATCACTTATACCTCGATCCGTATAATCTTCCGTCCATAGACATACGCGCCCATATATACGAAAATACAGAGACTCATAATCGCAGCTCCCGCCATATTGCCGTACAGGACGTTTAAAAATTCTCCAAATGTCAGTTTCATATACAAAATGATCGCAAACGGTACTGCGCACATGATATCGAATTCCATTTTCTTTGAGGCAATCATGGTCTGTATTTCTTTTTCCGTATCGATTTTACCGCTAATTATCTTTACAGCATCCCTTATAACAGCGATACTGTCTCCGCCGCTTTTCTTTGCGGCCGCAAATACATTTACAAAATTTTCTATATCCTCCTGTCCTGTACGCTCTGCAAACCCCTTAAGGACTTCTTCTGCTGACATATTCATGTCCATCTGCCTCTCCATCCGTTCAAACTCTTTTCTTATTCTTGTTTCTTCTGAATACACAGGAGAAATATCTTTTCCAGCCTCTCTGATCGCATTTTCTATAGAATATCCTGCTTTGAGAGCGGATGCCATTACCTGGATACTGTCTCTGAACTGCTGCCTTAATTCCTGTTCCTTTTTCCTTGATATGTCATCGTGCCAGTCTCTCATATAAATCATCCACACGGGAAGAAGAAGGGGCGCCGGGATCAGAGAATCATAAAATACATATGACATCACCGCTGTCGCCGCCGTCGCTTTCAGGACTCCTATGGCGTACTCATACTTCCTGATATCCTGCTTCCGCAAGCTTGTCTCTGTTTTCAATTTCACCGACCTTCACAATGCATCCTTTAATTTTTTCATCTCTTCTTCCCTCCTCTCGAAATTCATACAGGACCTTCGTCTGTATCCTGTCCTGACAGTATCCCAGTATTTCTTCAATCCTCAATACCCTCCTGCTTTTATCTCTGAGCCTCCCAAGATGGATGATAATATCAAGAGCCGATGCGATCTGTCTCTGGATTGCCTGTAAGGGAAGATCGATTCCCATCATCATCATTGTCTCAAGACGGTGGAGCATATCCGTGGGATTATTCGCATGACCCGTAGACATAGAACCGCTGTGTCCGTTCAGCATAGCAGATGATATCATGTCTACAGTCTCTTCTCCTCTCACCTCTCCTACGATGATCCGGTCAGGTCTCATTCTTAAAGCTGACCGGATCAGGTCACGGATCGTCACGGCTCCTTCGCCCTCCAGGTTAGGACCGCGCGCCTCAAGCCGAACCAGATTTGCCACTCCCTGTATCTGCAGTTCCGCATTGTCTTCAATGGTGATTATCCGTTCATCCTTCGGAATATAATCTGACATTGCATTTAAAAATGTTGTTTTTCCCGCGCCTGTACCTCCGCTCACAAAAATGTTATATTTTGCCCTGACCAGTTTTTCGATAAAGCCTGCCGCTTCTTCTGTCAGACTTCCCATGCGCACAAGCTGTCTCATCGTGATCGCATCCGCCGGAAATTTTCTGATCGTCATTACCGGTCCGTTAACAGCCACAGGTTTTAGAACAACATTAACTCTGGATCCGTCCCTCAGACGGGCATCCACAATAGGAGAAGTCTCATTTACATATCGGTTTGTCTCCCCGACGATCTGCTGGATCACATCCGCAAGGCGTGATTCCGAAATAAAATGCCGGTCTGTCCGGTAAAGCTTTCCTTTCTTTTCGTAAAAAATATTATCTGTTCCATTCACCATGATTTCTGTGATTTCATCATCTTCAATAAGATCCTGTATGATATCCAGCCTGCGGAATGCGTTGAACAGCTCCCTGCTTATTCTTATCTTTTCGCCAAGGGACAGAAATTCCTTTTTCCCTTCTTCCTCAATCACACAGCGTATGATTTCCTGAAGTTCCTCCTCCCCTGTTTCTTTTGTCATATCCATGCGGAGCATGACTTTCTCATACAGCAGTTCCACTCTTGTCATCCTTCCCCTCCGATCTTTCGGGATATGTGTTTCCTTTTCCGATGCGCTTTTTTACAGTCTTTGTCAGGATATCTGCATACCCGGCTGTTCTTAAATTTTCCTCATACTGTTCCATTTTTGCTTCGGCAGCGCTCTCGCAGATATAGGGCGTATAGATCCTGTCACATTTTCTGAGAATATCGTAAAGACCGCAGACCGCGTCTCCAAGATCAAGTATGACAGCTTCATAAAGACATTTCTCCATGATCATATCCAGAAGGCGGATCCATTCCTCACCTCTGACAGATCTTAAATCCTGCTCATTTTTCATCGGAAGTATATAATCCATCCCGTTTTTTCTCACTGCCATCGCCGTCAGCTTTAAGCCCCAGTCATCTCTCTCCTGTTTCAGAAAATATAACAGATCTCCAAGATCCTTATCCGCTCCTTCCTGAAAATAGTGCGCGCCTCCTGAATATCCTTCCATATTGAGATAAAGTACCGGTATCTGACGCGCCAGCTTCTGGCCGAGACGGAGGGCAAACTTCGTCTTGCCGATTCTGTGGACCGGTGAATAAATACCTATCATTCCTCTGACCATCGGCTCATCCCTAATCCTGACTGCTCCCCGTTTTTCGGACAAATGTTCCGGCTCCGCATTCTTCTCTATTCCGGTCATTCCTGATTGTTCCGTCCCGGGTTTTCTTTTGCTCTTCTTCTTGCTGTCCGTATATTTTCGGATCATCCTGATCATCCCTTCCGCTGACTGATAGCGAAACAGAGAGATACTTTCTGACCCATTTCTTTCCCCGGGAATCCCTGTCAATACAAATTTTTTTCGGGCGCCGGTCTTTCCTATGACCTCGTTTCCGTACTCTTCTCCTATCACCAGAATTTCCGCTATGTTTTTTTCAAAAAATTCCATCATCTTTTGCAGATCATGAAAAATATGGAACTGATATTCACCTTCAAACCGCTCTGAAAGAATCTGAAAAAGATGTTCTGAATACTCCTCCTGGATATCACAGATCACAAAACACCCTGATACACCTTTTATTTTATTTTCTGACATAATCTGAATTTTGCTGCGGATCCTTGCAGCACGAATAAAGAAATATGACCCTCCGGGCAGTTTCCTCCCCGTTTTTCTGACACATGCTTTCCCTCAAAAGCCTGTGGTCCGGCAGGTGATCCCTGCTGTGTAAGACGCATTATAAACGGCGGATCCTGTTTTGTCTATAGCAAAACTCCGATCCGCCGATTTTTGTAAAAAGCTCACAAAATCTGATAACACATAATCCCGTAAAGCAGTCCAACCCCAGGAATCCCAAGGGTTCCGGATGTCAAAAAGGAAACCGCATTCATGCCTACATTAATTGAAGAATCAGGTGGAATGACATATTCGTTGATAAAAAATATCAACGCCATGCCGATGGCTGCCCGTATAAAAAAATTGAC
>USKR01000060.1 GCA_900555215.1 uncultured Ruminococcus sp. | reverse complement strand
ATCTGCATGATGAAGAATGGAACAGCGGTTTGTTTTAGCAGGTCTTGTAAAAGAGATTGTACAAAATGCTAAAACAAACCGCTGTTTTTGACTTTTTTTGCGGATGAAATTGGTTAAAGTGAAGAAAAATAATTTACGCACAAAAACAAATTGACAAAAATTATTTACACGAATATACTTAAACCAAGAAAAGAAATATCGCGATATAAAATTTCTGAGAAAATAATTTACACAAAGACTGAAAAGGACAGACCGGAGGAGAAAACAGGGATTGGAGGAAAGGAAATGAGGATCAGTGAATTGCTCAGTCTTCAGGCGATTGACCTGAATACAAAAGCGGCTTCCAAGGCGGAAGTGATCGATTACATGACACGCCTGATGGAGAAGGCGGGAAATCTGAATGACAGAGAGGCTTATAAAAAAGGCGTGCTTGCCAGAGAAGCGGAAGGGACCACCGGGATCGGAGAGGGAATCGCAATCCCTCATGCAAAGTCAGCTGCAGTGAAAAAAGCAGGGCTTGCAGCGGCGGTCATAAAGGATGGAGTGGACTATGATTCATTGGACGGAGAACCTGTGGAGCTTGCGTTCATGATCGCGGCGCCCGAGGGAGGTGCGGATACACATCTGGAAGCGCTCGCACGTCTGTCTACGATGCTGATGGACCCGTCTTTTAAAGAAGGGCTTGTAAATGCGGAGTCGCCGGAACAGTTCATCAGCATCATTGATGAAAAGGATGACGAGCTGGATGGAAAGAAAGCAAAGGATGCCGCTGAGATGGCGGCGAAAGGCTACCGGGTCCTGGCGATCACTGCCTGCCCGACTGGGATCGCCCACACCTTTATGGCGGCGGAGAGTCTGGAAAATAAGGGAAAAGAGATGGGGATTCCGGTGAAAGCAGAGACCCAGGGCGCAGATGGGGCTAAAAATGTACTGACAGCAGAAGAGATAAAAAATGCGGAGTGCATCATCATTGCTGCGGATAAGAATGTAGATCTCTCAAGATTTGACGGAAAGCCGGTCATCAGCGTGAAGGTGGCGGACGGAATCCACAAAGCGCAGCAGCTCATAGACGAGGCGGTGAGCGGAAATGTCCCGCTCTATCATCACTCTGGCGCTGCCGCCGCGGCAGAGGCTTCTGTGGAAAATGAGAGCGTTGGAAGAAAGATATATAAAGATCTGATGAACGGGGTATCTCATATGCTCCCCTTCGTGATCGGAGGCGGTATTCTGATCGCTCTTGCTTTCCTGTTGGATGATTACAGTATCGATCCGTCGAATTTCGGAAAGAACACTCCTGTGGCAGCATATCTGAAGACCATCGGAGAGTTCTCCTTCAATATGATGCTCCCTGTGCTGTCAGGATACATCGCTATGAGCATCGCAGACCGTCCGGGACTGGCGGTCGGATTCGTGGCAGGGCTTGTGGCAAAAGCGGGAAGCACATTCCTGAACCCGGCGGGCGGCGAGGTGAACGCAGGATTCCTGGGAGCGTTGTTTGCCGGATTTGCAGCGGGATATGTGGTGATCGGGCTGAAGAAGCTGACCTCCAGATTCCCGCAGTCCCTGAACAGTGTGCGTCCGATGATCATTTATCCGGTGTTTGGTATCCTGATCGGCTCCATGGTGACTACGCTGATCAATCCTTTTATGGGCATGATCAATGACGGGCTGACCGGTGTTTTGAACAGCATGCATGGCACGAGCAAGGTGCTTCTTGGGATTGTGGTCGCAGGTATGCAGTCCGTGGACATGGGCGGGCCAGTGAATAAGACGTCCTATGTATTTGCAACTTCCCAGCTTGCAGAAGGAAATTTTGAGATCATGGCGGCAGTTATGGCAGGTGGTATGATTCCTCCGCTTGCGATCGCCCTGTGTACTACATTCTTTAAGAACCGCTTTACGAAAAAAGAGAGAGAATCAGGAATCGTTAACTATCTGCTGGGGCTGTCCTTTATCTCAGAGGGTGCGATCCCGTTCGCGGCAAGCGATCCGCTCAGGGTCATCCCGTCCTGTATTGCAGGATCCGCTGTGGCCGGCGGGCTGTCCATGTTCTTCGGGTGCACGCTGAGAGCGCCCCACGGAGGGATCTTCGTGCTTCCGACGATCGGAAATCCGCTGATGTACGCACTGGCAATCCTGATCGGCTCCGCAGTGGGATGTCTGGTGCTGGCGGCTCTGAAGCGTCCGATCAAGGACAATGCCGCAGAGACGGCGGAATGAGCAGCCGGGGATAAAGACGGCGGAAAAGGAGTAGGATCAGTATGAAACAGAAATGCGCACAAAAAGCGTTTGAAATGATACAGGATAAAAAAGTCGTGGGGCTGGGAGGAGGCTCGACCGTTGCCCTCCTGATCCGGGAGATCTCAGGCAGTGGGAAACAGGTCCGTGCGGTCACCCCGTCCCAGGATACGATGGAACTGTGCGCGGAATACGGGATTCCGGTGCAGGCCCTTGAAATGACCTCACGGATCGATATTGCATTTGACGGCTGTGATGAAGTTGACCTCGAATTGAATGCGCTGAAAAGCTGCGGGGGGATCCACACAAGAGAAAAGATCATGGCGGCAATGGCGGATGAGTATATTCTCCTCGCAGATGAAGGAAAGTTGAAAGAAAAGCTGGAATTCGGCTTCCCGGTGACTGTGGAAGTGCTGCGTCCTGCAAGGCAGTATGTGAAGAACTGCCTTGAGAAAATGGGGGCGGAGGTGAAGGAGCGGAGTTCCGATCAGAAAGCCGGGCTGGTTATAAGCGATGACGGGAATTATCTGATGGAGGCCCATTTCCCACAGGCTGAGGATGCGAAAGCCCTGTCAGACCGGCTGGACCGGATACCGGGCATCGCAGGGCACTCTCTGTTTTGCGGGATCGCGGCAAAAGCAGTGATTGTAAAAGAAAACGGAATTGATATAATAGAAAAGGAGAAATCATGATGAGAAAACTCAACTGGGGAATCTTAGGAACAGGATGGATCGCGCACGAGATGGGTGAAGCGCTCAACGCGGTAAACGGAGAGATCTATGCAGTATGCGATGTGAATCTCGAATCAGCAAAGAAGTATGCTGAGGAATTCGGCGTGCAGAAGGCATACGGCAGCGCTGATGAGATGATCGCAGATGAGAATGTGGACATCGTGTATATCGCGACGCCGCATAACCTGCATTACCAGTTCCTGCTGAAATCCGTACAGGCGGGAAAGCATGTATTCTGCGAGAAATCTATTACAGTAAACAGCAGACAGCTCGAAGAGTGCGTGACAGTTGCTGAAGAAAAGGGACTCGTCATCTGCGATGGGATGACCCTCCTTCATATGCCATTATATAAGAAGCTGAAGAAAATGATTGAGGACGGCGCCATAGGCGATGTGAAGATGGTACAGGTGAATTTCGGAAGCTGCAAAGAATACGATGTAAACAACCGGTTCTTCTCAAAAGAGCTGGCAGGAGGCGCGCTTTTGGATATCGGAGTATATGCCGCCACATTTGCAAGATATTTTATGAAGAGCAGGCCGGATGTAGTCCTGACTACGGCAAACTATTTTGAGACAGGTGTGGATGAGACGAGCGGCATCATCCTGAAGAACCCGGACGGCGAGATGGCGGTCATGGCGCTGACCATGCGGGCGAAACAGCCGAAGCGGGGAGTCGTGGCAGGAGAGAAAGGTTTTATCGAGATCTGCGAGTATCCGAGAGCCCAGAAGGCGACGATCACTTATACAGAAGACGGCAGGACAGAAGTTATTGAGGAAGGCAGGACAGAAGAGGCGCTTCAGTACGAGGTGCGCGATATGCAGGATTACGTGCTGAATCACGGCGGAAAGGAGAATCTCCGGATCATCCGGGATGTGATGCAGGTGCTGACTGCGGTGCGAAACCAGTGGGGCATGGTCTATCCTTTTGAATAAACGGCTCTGTAAAATGCCGCTGGCGCCCCGAATAGGAAGACAGGAGGAGACAGAATTGGGGAAAAAATATTTCTTTTTTGATATTGACGGCACACTGACAGACCGGAGTACAGGGCAGATCGTGCCTTCTGCCGCGGAAGCTGTCCGGAAGCTGAAGGAGGCGGGGCACTTCGTGTCCATCGCCACGGGACGCGCGTGTTATAAAGCAGACCGGTTCCGCAGGGAAAACGGATTTGACCATATGGTCTGCAACGGCGGGCATGGGATCGTATTCCGTGGAGAACTTAGGGAGAACCGTCCTCTGGACTATGAGAAAGCACTTGCCGTATACCGGCAGGCGCTGGAACTGGGATATGGCGTGTATGCGGCGCTGGATGATTCTGATAAGGTATATGGAAACAGTTTCCGGTTCTATGACCAGGCGGGAATGAGGAAAGAGCCGTCCACATATATCATTGACGAGAAGTTCGACCCTGCGGATCATGACGCCATCTATAAAATGTATGTCTCCATCCCGGAATCTGAGGAAGAGCGACTCACCCTGAAGGATACGGTGGGTCACCTCCGGTTCGAGAAAGAGTACCTGATGTTCCAGCCGGACGCGAAGCTGGACGGGATCTTAAGGATGCTGGATTACGCGGGCGGCAGACCGGAAGATACAGTAGTGTTCGGGGACGACTATAATGACCTGGTCATGTTTGACCGGCGGTTCTTCTGTGTGGCGATGGGGAACGGCTGTGATGAATTGAAGAAAAAGGCAGACTATGTTGCCGCAACAAATGTGGATGACGGAATTTATAAAACCTGCGAAGAAAATGGATGGTTTGAGCCTATTTAACTCAATTTAAATGTATGTTAATGCGGCCTGATCATAGTGAATATGGCATGAATGGATTTGATACCGCCTTCCGGGCGGTGGAATGGAGAAAGAGATGATTTATACAGTGACATTTAATCCCTCTCTGGACTATGTGGTCCAGGTGGAACATTTTCAGGGTGACGCGGTAAACCGTACTTCCGAAGAACATGTCTATCCGGGCGGAAAGGGGAATAATGTGGCGGTGATCGCGTCCAATCTTGGAATGAAGAGCAGGGCGCTGGGATTCAAAGCAGGATTTACGGGCGCCGCAATGGAGCAGATGCTTCAGGAGTTTGGATGTGATACAGACTTTATCGCCCTCGAGGAGGGCGTGACACGGATCAATGTGAAAGTAAAATCGGATGATGAATTTGAGATCAACGGACAGGGTCCGCGGATACCGGACGAGAAGATCCGGCAGTTATATGAAAAGCTGGATGCCCTCGAAAGCGGGGATGTGCTCGTGCTTTCCGGAAGCATACCAAATACACTGCCGGATGATATGTACGAGCGGATCATGGAACGGCTTGCAGGGATAGGCGTGCGGATCAGCGTGGATGCCACGAAGGATCTTCTGATGAATGTGCTGAAATACCATCCGTTCCTTATCAAGCCCAACAACCATGAACTGGGCGAGATGTTTGGAGTGACACTGGAGAGCGACGATGAGATCGCAGAGTATGCACGGAAGCTTCAGGAGATGGGCGCACGCAATGTGCTGGTGTCCATGGCGGGAGACGGGGCAATCCTGGTCACAGAGGATGGAAGCGTGTTAAAGCAGCTTCCGCCGGCGGGAGAGGTCGTGAACTCTGTGGGAGCAGGAGATTCTATGGTGGCAGGATTCCTGGCAGGCTATCTGAAGACGGGAAGCTATGAAGAAGCGCTTAAGCTCGGAACCGCAGCGGGGAGCGCGACAGCGTTTACATCCTGGCTGGCGGATGCTGGGACAGTCGGCGAACTTTATAAAAAGCTGGCATAAATGATAAAAATAGAGTGCAATCTGTTTTTTCTCTTGACAAATGCTTCCGGTGAGGGTACGATATTAGCATTAGCATTTTAGTTAGGAGGAAGATATTATGAAAATGTTAAAGAAAGCTGCAAGCGTTGCCCTTGCGTCAGCTCTTGTAGTATCAATGGCTGCATGCGGCAGCAACGGCGGCAGCGACAGCGGATCATCTGATGCAACTACATTCAAGATCGGCGGCATCGGACCTACGACAGGAGATAACGCAATTTACGGTACGGCTGTAAAGAACGGTATCCAGCTTGCTGTTGACGAGATCAATGAAGCAGGCGGGATCAACGGCTATCAGATTGAGTATCAGTTTGAGGATGACCAGTCTGATTCCGAGAAGTCAGTTAACGCATACAACACCCTGAAGGATTGGGGTATGCAGATGCTGGTTGGTACAGTTACATCCACACCTTGTACCGCGGTTGTTGAGGAAACACATGCAGATAATATGTTCCAGCTCACACCGTCCGCAACGGCTGTTGAGAGTATCCAGTACGACAATGCATTCCGTATGTGCTTCTCAGACCCGAACCAGGGTAAAGCGTCCGCTGATTATATCTCAGAGAACGGACTTGCATCAAAGGTTGCGGTTATCTACAACAGCTCTGACACCTATTCATCAGGTATTTATCAGAGATTCGTAGAAGAGGCTGAGTCAGTAGGACTTGAGGTTGTTGCTGCAGAGGCGTTTACGGCAGACAGTAAGACAGACTTCTCCGTACAGCTTCAGAAAGCAAAAGATTCCGGCGCTGAGCTGGTGTTCCTTCCGATCTACTATCAGGAAGCATCCCTGATTCTTGCCCAGGCTGATAAGATGGGCTTTGCTCCGGCATGGTTCGGATGTGACGGTATGGACGGACTTCTTGCGCTGGACGGATTTGACGCTGCACTCGCAGAGGGCCTGATGTTCCTGACACCATTTACTGCTGACGCAGAGGATGAGGAGACTCAGACATTTGTTGCTGATTTTGAGGAAGCATTCGGCGATACCCCGAATCAGTTCGCGGCAGATGCTTATGATTGTATCTACGTGATCAAGGAAGCTGCAGAGAAAGCTGACCTTACTCCGGATATGAGTATCTCTGATATGTGCGATGCTATGAAGACAGCTATGACAGAGATCACGATCGACGGGCTCACCGGAAAACAGATCACATGGGGCGAGGATGGCGAGCCGTCCAAGCAGCCGACAGTCGTGGTTGTTGAAGGCGGAGCGTACAAAGTGCTTCAGGCGGAGTAATTTTCGTTTTACAAATAAGACATAGAAAAAAGGCTTTGGAACCGGTTTGGTTTCAAGGCCTTTTTCATACAAAATTAATAACTTATTTGTACTTTTTAACAGCGTTTTTATAAATACATTTACATTCTCTTTCTTTTAATTTATTTTTAAATATAAGGTGAAAATTTTGTGATTATTTAAAACCTACTGGAAATACATAG